>NZ_JBHYKH010000441.1:0-7675 GCF_042741275.1 Streptomyces sp. NPDC058964 | reverse complement strand
CCCCGAGCCCATGCCGGGCAGTCCCTCAGCCGGTGCCGAGCAGCCGTCCCATGAGCGCCGCCATGAGCGCCGCCCGCTGCCCCATCGCGGACAAGTCGGCGTACTCGCCCGGGGCGTGTGCATGGTCCCCCACCGCGCCCATCCCGTCCAAGGTGGGCACCCCGAGCCCTGCGGTGAAGTTGCCGTCCGAGCCGCCGCCGACCGCCGCGCGGCGCAGGGGGGCCAGCCCCAGTGCCTGGGCCTCCTGCGCGGCCGAGGCGAACAGGTCCGCCGAATGGGAGGGCTCCAGCGCGTAGCGGTTGACGCCCCCGTCCAGTTCCAGGCCGGCGCCGGCGGCCACGCCCGCCAGCTTGCGCAGGGCGGCGTCCACCCGTTCCAGCTCGGCCGCCGTCCATGCCCGCACGTCCACCTTCACCGAGGCGCGCTCCGGCACCGTGTTCATGGAGGAGCCGCCCGACAGCACGGTCGGGGTCACGCTGGTGCCGGCGGTGGAGTCGCCCAACGCGGCGATTCGCAGCACCTGGTGGGCGACTTCCACGGTCGCGTTGATGCCCTTCTCCGGCTCCAGTCCCGCGTGCGCCGCCCGCCCGCGGACGTCCAGCCGGTAGGCGCCGATGCCCTTGCGCGCGGTCTTCAGCGCCCCGTCCGCGCTCGGTTCCGGCACCAGCACCGCCCGGCAGCCGCGGGCGGTGTCCTCGATCAGCTCGCGCGAGGACGGAGCGCCTAACTCCTCGTCGCTGGTGAGCAGGACCGCGACGCCCTCCGACGACGACAGCAGCCGCAAGGCCGCGAACATCTGCACGATGCCTGCCTTCATGTCGAATACACCGGGGCCGGTCGCCAGGTCACCGTCCACCGCGAACGGCCACCCGGCGAGCGTGCCGGTCGGCCACACCGTGTCGAAGTGGCCGAGCACCAGAACGTCGCCGGTACCCGAGCCCGGCCACAGCAGATGAGGCTGGCCCCCCAGCTCCAGTCGCCTGGGCACCCTTCCCAGCGCCTGTGCGCCGAGTTCCGCGACCAGGTCCGCACACGAGTGCAGGGCCGGCAGGTCCGAGGAGAACGACTCCTGCTCCACCAGCGCGGCCAGCTCGGCCCGCATCCGCGGCGCCGCCGAGGAGGCCGCGGCGAGCAGCGAGGCGTGCTTCACCCCGCCACCGCCGTTCCGGCGGCTCGCTCGCCGCGGCCCGCACGCAGCACACGACCGCGCCGCTCACCGGTGAACTCCCCGGAGTCCACCACGACTTCCCCGGCCAGCACCACGTACGGGATGCCCGTCGGCTTGACGTCGGGCACGTCGTAGGTGCCGTCATGGCCGATCTTCTCCGGGTCGAAAACGCACAGGTCGGCGATGGCGCCGGGCCCCACCCAGCCGCGTCCGGCGAGGCCGAACTGGGCGCCGGTCGCCGAGGTCGCCTTGCGGACCGCCTCCGGCCAGTCCACCACTTCCTCCTCCCGCACGTAGCGGCCGAGGAACCGTGGGAAGCAGCCCCAGGTGCGTGGATGATCCAGCCCGGTGGGCATGCCGTTGTCCGAACCGATGCCGATGAGCGGATCGGCCATCATCGTCCGCATGTCCGACTCGGCCATCATGGTCGGCACGATCATCGCGTTCACGTCAGCTGTGATCAGGGAACACAGGGCCTCCCACGCGTCGCCCGCGCCGCTGACCTCCTGCAGGGTCCGGCCGACGACCCCGGTGTCCCGGTGACGGTTGATCAGCACGTCGGCGGGCGTCACCTGGCGCCACAGGCCCGCCGCCATCGCCTGCGCCGGGTCCTCGGCCCTGGCGCGCAGCCGGGCACGCTCGGTCGGGTCGGCCATCCGGGCCAGCAGCGCCTCGGCGCCTCCGGCGAGCGCCTCGGGGGGCAGCATCGCGTGGAGCATGGTGCCTCCGGCGAGGTAGGGGTACACGTCACCGCGGACGTCCACGCCGGCCACCCGCGCCGCGTGCAGCTTCCCCAGCAGGATCGCGGACTTGCCATGGTTGGGCCGTCCCGCCGCCTTGCAATGGGAGATCTGCACCGGGATGCGCGCCCGCCGACCGATCTCGATCGCCTCGTCCAGGGCGGCCTCCAGGGCGTCGCTCTCGTCCCGCATATGCGTCGCGTACGGGCGTCCCCATCGGTGGGCGACCTTGCCGAGTGCCACCAGTTCCTCGACGTCGGCGTACGCCCCTGGTGTGTAGATCAGACCGCTGGAGAAGCCGACGGCCCCCGCGGCGAATGCCTCGTCCGCCAGCGTGCACATGGCTGCCAGCGCCTCGGGGGTCAGCCGCCGGCGCATGCCGTTGGCCGTCAGCCGCAGCGTGTGGTGCCCGACCATCACGGCCAGGTGGTTCGTGGGACCGACGGCCTCGATGTCGTCGAGGTACCCGCCGAAGGAGCGCGCCGTGTACGCGGTCCCGGCCGCGAGGTCGCCGAACAGTGCCTGGGCCTCCTGCGCGGCCGCGTCGTCCATCGGGGCGGCGGAGTAGCCGCAGTTGCCGGCGATCTCGGTCGTCACACCCTGGAGCAGCTTGAAGGGCTGCGCATCGGACATCATCGGGACCATGTCCGAGTGGCTGTGGGGGTCGATGAACCCCGGCGCGACCGCCATCCCCGCGACGTCGATCTCCCGCCGGGCGGGGCCCAGATCACGGCCGACCGCCATCACACGGTCGCCCGTCACGGCGACGTCCGCCCGCACACCAGGGGAACCCAGGCCGTCGTAGACGGTGCCCCCGCGCAACTTCAGCTCGTACACGCCACGTCTCCTCACTGTGGTTGCCTGCGGACGGCAGTCTCGCCAAAGGCCCGTACCCTCACCTCGTCTTCCGCGACCAATCCGGTGCGGCGACCATGTGGCCCCGCACATATCCCCGCCGGGTGCGGCGTGCGACCGTAAGCAGCACTGGAAGGACGGAACGTGACGAACCACTACGCACATCCCTCCCTGGCGCGGATACTCGACCTGCTCGGGACATCCGCCGCCCGCCTGCTCGCCGCGCCAGCGGGATGTGACATCCCGGTGACCGGGCACAGCGTCCTGGACGTCACCGAGGAGGAGGGGCCGGCCCACGAAGGGGCGATCCTGCTGGCCGTCGGGATGCGCCCCAACGCTGCGGCCCTCCTCGACGCCCTGCCCGCGCTCGGCCGGGCAGGCGCCGCGGCGATCGCCCTCAAGACCCGCGGGGCGGACACCGGCCCGCTGGTGAAGGCCGCAGCCACCGCCGGAATCGCTGTGCTCGCCGTCGCCGACGTCATTCCCTGGCGGCATGTCGACGCGCTGCTCGCCGCCGCCGCGGGCAACTCAGGGCAGGACGCACCAGGATTTCCCTCGGCCGCCGCGGTCGGCGACCTGTTCGCCCTGGCCAACGCCGTGGCGGCGATGGTGGGCGGCGCCATCACCGTCGAGGACCCCCAGCAGCGGGTCCTCGCCTACTCCAACCTCCCCGGCCAGCCGATCGACGACGCGCGCCGCGACACCATCCTCGGGCGGCAGGTACCCCTGGACGACCACTACCTGCGGATCTACCGGCGGCTGTGGCGCGCCCCCGGCGTCATCCGGGTCGGCGACGCCTCGCCGCTGCCCCGCCTCGCAGTGGCGGTCCGGGCCGGTACCGAACTCCTCGGCTCCATCTGGGCGGTGGAGTCCGGCACCCCGTTCGGTCCCGAGGCGGAGCAGGCACTCGCCGACGCCGCCGGGGTGGCCGCGCTCCACCTGCTCAGGCTGCGCCGCGCCACGGAGCTGGAACGCCGGGCACGCGGCGAACTGCTCCGCTCCCTGCTCGCCGGAAAGCCCCCCTCCGCGGCCAGGTTCGGAATCGACTCCGGCCGGATGACCGTGCTCGCCCTCGAACTGCCCTCCTCGTCCGGCACCCCGGTCAACATCCTCGGGCTGCAGGTCGCGGACCTGGTGACCGCCTGCGCGGAGACGCTGACCTCTTCCACCTCCTGTGTGGTCGAGGGACAGGTCGTCTACGCCCTGCTCCCCCTTCCGGAGGACGTACCGCAGACGCGGGTGGCGTCACTGGCCGAGACCGTCATCACCCGTTCCGAGGAGTCGCTGCATACCCGGCTGCGGGCCGGCATCGGATCCGCGGTGGCCGACTTCGCGGACGTACCGCGCTCGCGCCAAGAGGCGGACCGGGTCCTGGCGGTGCTCGCCGCCGAACCACACCGCACCCGCGTCGCGTCCATCGATGACGTGCGCTGCCAGGCGATCCTGCTGGAACTCGAAGAGACCTTCGCCAACGACCCGAGGATGCAGCTCGCCTCGGTCACCTCCATGCTGCGCCACGACGCCGAAAGGGGGACCCGGTACGCCGAGACCCTCCTGGCGTACCTCGACGCCTTCGGTGACACCGCCGTCGCAGCGGACCGCCTGCACGTGCACCAGAACACCTTCCGGTACCGCATTCGCCGAATCGGGGAGCTGTTCGCCGTGGACCTGGGGGACGCGGACGAACGCCTCGTGCTCTGGCTGCAGTTGCGGCTGATGGTCTCCGAGGCACGCACAGCGCGCCGGCCACCGCCGGAGGCCTCCACGTCGTCGGCCCCCACCAAGTCCCCGGCCAGGATTGATCTGCTGCGACGAAGCACTTGCCGGCGGATGCAAACAGAGTGAGGGGGTGGCTACTTCACCCTCAGCCGCCCTCACGGGCGCCGTACCCGACGCGCTGGACCGGGCGGCGGCCGCCGCGGCGGCCGCCCAGGCCCGTGCCGGAGTCGACGTGCGCGAACTCAGCGACATCCCTGCGCTGAGAAGCGCGGCCCTTCTGTTCGCGGACATCTGGAACACCGACCGGCCGCCACTCAACTCCGACGTCATGCGGGCGCTCGCCTACGCGGGCAACTACGTGGTGGGCGCCTTCGAAGGCGAGGAACTGCTCGGCGTGTCCGTCGCCTTCCTCGGTCTGTGCGACCGGCCGACCCTGCACTCCCATATCAGCGGCGTCCGCGCCGGCGCACAGGGGCGCAGCATCGGCTTCGCGCTCAAACTCCACCAGCGTGCCTGGGCGATCCGCCGCGGGATCGACAGCGTGACCTGGACGTTCGACCCGCTGGTACGGCGCAACGCCTATTTCAACCTGGTCAAACTCGGTGCCCGCGCGACCGAGTACCTGACGGACTTCTACGGCGACATGACTGACGGGATCAACGCAGGCCAGCAGAGCGACCGGCTCCACCTCACCTGGCCGCTGCTCGCCCCCCACGTCATCGATCTGCTCGACGGTGCGCCAAGCCGCCGACCCGCGGAGCCGGATACCGCCGCCCACGCCGAGTCCCGGCTCGCGCAGGGCCCGGACGGCGGCCCCGAGCCGCACCCCACCGGAGCCGAGGCTCAGCTGTGCTGGATCCCCCCGGACATCGAGGCCGTGCGCCGCGAGGACCCCGCCGGTGCCGCACGGTGGCGGCTCGCGCTGCGCACCGCCCTGACCGGCGCCCTCGTCGAGGGCTACGCAATCCGGACCTGCACCCGGTCCGGACACTACCTACTCACCCGGAGGAACCCGTCGTGAAGATCACCGGATGCGAACTGCGGCGCGTACGGCTGCCGCTCATCGAGCCCTTCCGCACCTCGTTCGGCACCCAGC
Source organism: Streptomyces sp. NPDC058964 (assembly GCF_042741275.1). Taxonomy (NCBI): domain Bacteria; kingdom Bacillati; phylum Actinomycetota; class Actinomycetes; order Kitasatosporales; family Streptomycetaceae; genus Streptomyces; species Streptomyces sp. NPDC058964. Next base: position 2,097 of record NZ_JBHYKH010000441.1, on the reverse strand, counting down.
ACGCCCGCGAGCTACTGCTGCTCCGCATGGTCACCCCCGACGGCGAAGGCTGGGGCGAGTGCGTGGCGATGAGCGACCCGCTGTACTCGGCGGAGTACCTCGATGGTGCCGAGCACGTCGTCAAACACGTCCTGCTGCCCCGGCTCGCCGCGGTGCGCGAGGTGACGGCCGCCCGTGTCGCGCCGCTGCTCGCTCCGGTCAAGGACCACCGCATGGCGAAAGCGGCCCTGGAGATGGCCGTTCTCGACGCCGAACTGCGGGCCGCCGGCATGCCCTTCGCCCGCTACCTGGGCGCGGTGCACGACAAGGTCCCGGCCGGTGTCTCCGTCGGAATCATGGACTCTACGGACCGGTTGCTCGACGCGGTGGCTGGCTACCTGGACGCCGGCTACCTGCGCATCAAACTGAAGATCCAACCCGGCTGGGACGTGGAACCCGTGCGGGCCGTGCGGGAACGCTTCGGCGACGAACTGCTGCTCCAAGTGGACGCCAACACCGCGTACACCCCCATCGACGCACCCGGACTCGCCCAACTGGACCCGTTCGGCCTGCTGCTGATAGAGCAGCCGCTGGCCGAGGACGACCTGCGCGGCCACGCCGAACTGGCCAAGCGCATCCGCACGCCCATCTGCCTGGACGAGTCGATCACCTCGGCTCGCGCCGCGGTCGACGCGCTGGCCATGGCGGCCTGCTCGATCGTCAACATCAAGCCCGGTCGCGTCGGCGGCTACCTGGAGGCCCGGCGCGTCCACGACGTCTGCACCGCCATCGGGGCCCCGGTGTGGTGCGGGGGCATGCTCGAGACGGGTGTCGGCAGGGCCGCCAACGTGGCGCTCGCCGCGCTGCCCGGCTTCGTCCTGCCGGGCGACACCTCGGCGTCCGCGCGTTACTACGCCCAGGACATCACCGCGCCCTTCGTCCTGTCCGACGGGCACCTGCAGGTGCCTGACGCACCCGGCTTCGGTGTCGAGGTCCAGCCCGGCGCACTGGAGGAGGTCACGGTCTCCAGCGACTATGTAAACCTGGAGTCCCTGCGGTAGGACCCGGGATGCGGACCCGGAAACCACCAGCAGCCGGCTCCCGGGGGACGGGCCGGCTGCCGGCGGTGCCCGGTACGGGGCGGCGTGCGGCCGCGTTCGGGCGCCGAGCGAAGCATCGGAGGTCAGCCGGTCGGCTGCACCGCCCGGATGTAGTCGACGGCGGCGCGGGCCACGGTGCCGATGACGGCGTCGGCCGGAGGGTTCGCGTACGCCAGCGAATCGGGGCATGTGAAGACGGCGACGGCATACCGGCCGCCGTCCGGGTACTCCACCACGCCGACCTCGTTGCGGACGAACGGCAAGGTCCCGGTCTTGCCCGCAACGGCCACCTTGTCGTCCGGGAAACCGCTGCGCAGCCGGTGCGGCCAGACCTGCAGCCCGAGGATGCGGCGCATCGCCGCACAGGCCTCGGCCGACGCCGCCTGGTCCCGCCAGATCATCGAGAGGAGGGAGGTGATCGAGCGGGGTGTCCCGCGAGTGGCAGACGGGATGTGCAGCACGCGGGATGCTCGCAGCTGCTCGGCTTCCGTGTCGCTCAGGTCGAGTACGTCGGCGCCGCCGAGTTCTTCGTCGAAAGCGTCGTAGATGTCTCGGCAAGTCCCCTCCAGCCGAACCTCCTTCAGCCCCAGGCTGCTCATCCTGGTGTTGATGGCGTCGATGCCGAGCAGCTCGCACAGGACGTCCGTCGCCGCGTTGTCACTCACGCTCATCATCCAGTAGGCCAGGTCGCGCAAGGAGACGTCGACCGGGTCGAGCATGACCGACAACCCGGTCGGACCGGGCGACCGGCCGGTCGCCCGCACATGCACGCGGCTGCTCAGGTCGACGGTGCCCTCGTCGGACCGGGCGTACAGCTCCACCAACACCGGGATCTTGCAGACGCTGGCCAGGAGCACCGGGTTGTCCGCCCCGTACTCGAACTGCACACCGCTGTCGATGTCGACGGCGTGGACGGAGCCGCCGGATCCCGCCCCCGCGAACCCCAATTCAACCGTGCGCCGCACCAGCAACGGTTGGTCCATTTACCTGTCGCGGGCGCCCGGCGGCCTGGCGGGCC
>NZ_JBHYKH010000440.1:1276-7692 GCF_042741275.1 Streptomyces sp. NPDC058964 | reverse complement strand
GGCCAGCGAGGCGAACCGGTCGGCCCGGCCGACGGCCGGAAGGCAGTCGGACTGGACGACCGAGTCCGGTTCCAGTACGACGATGACCCGGCCGGAGCCCAGCCCGCGGGCGAAGGCGTCGATCCAGGCGTCGTGCGCGGCGGGATCGGGCGCACCGCCCTGGGAGGCCCCGCCGCAGTCGCGGTCCGGAATCGCGTACGGCACGAGCACCGGTACCCGGCCCTGCGCGGCCGCACCCGAGGTGACCGCGCGCACCCGCGAGGCGATGGTCGCCGGGGTGAAGTCGGTGAACCGGACCGCGGCGGGCCGATCGGCGATGCGGGAGGCGATGACGGCGGTGCGCGGGTCACCGGGATGGGTCCGGACCCAGGCGAGCACAGGGGAGTCGGGATGGCGGTAGAGCCGCGCGGGTGCGGCTGCCGTCCGCCGCTCGGGCGCGGTGCGCGCGGGGGACGGCTTCGGGCCCGCCGTCCGCCTCTTCACCGAGGGCGAGGCGGCCGGAGTGCTCGCCACGGACCGCGACGGCACCGCGGGCAGCGGCGCCCGGCTCTGCGTGTACGTGGCCTCGGGCCGGGCCCGGTCGGAGCCGCGCCCGTCCTCGAGGGCCGACACCCTCCCGGTCACGGTGCCGACGGCGACCACGACCGAGGCCGCGGCGACCATCGCGGCCCGGCGGGCCGCGCACCTGCGCTCGGCCCTGCGGGCGGCCGGGCGCCGGGCACGTAAGCCCGACACGGTCCTGCTCCCCCTCCCCCTCACTGCTCGCGCGACGGGGTCGTTCCCCCGTTCCGGGGAAGCGCCGGTGCCGTCGGCACGCCCGTCAGCCTAGGACTGGGACCCTTCCACCATGGCGCAGTTGGAACACTTCACCACCTCTGTCGGCACCGTCGCCGCCCGTATGCGCGCCCTGGACGCCACCCTGCCCGAGCGGGACGGGGTCGCGGTGTTCAACCGCGTCTACCTGGCCGTCACCGAGGAGGTCGAACGGCGCCTGGACGACGGGCAGTTCGCGGACCGGCGGGCGGCGACCGCGCTGGACGTGCGGTTCGCGGAGCGCTATCTGGCCGCGGTGGAAGCGGTGGCGGACGACCGCCGTCCACCGGCCTGCTGGCGGCCGCTGTTCCAGCTCCGCCGCCACCCCGGCGTACGGCCCCTGCAGTTCGCGCTCGCGGGCATCAACGCACACGTCGGCCACGATCTGGCGCTCGCCGTCGTGGACACCTGCCGTACGCTCGACTGCGAACCGACCGACCTTGAGGACGAGTTCGACCGCGTGGGCGACCTCCTCGTGTCGCTGGAGGAGCGCATCCGCGAAGATCTGATGCCGGGCCCCGACCTGCTCCAGATCGCCGACCCGCTCACCCATCTCCTCGGTTCCTGGAGCCTGGAGCGTGCCAGGGACGCCACCTGGACGGCGGCGCGGGCCCTGTGGGCGCTGCGCAGGTTCGGGGAGGTCGCCGAGGAGTTCACCGAGCGCCTGGACACGGCCGTGGGCTTCGCCGGGCGCATGCTGCTGACCCCGCTCGCCGACTGAGTCGATCCGATCCGGCCAACTCCGCCACGCCTCACCGGAACTGCGCCGTGATCGCTGTAGGTTGCACGGGCAACCGATCGCGAAGGAGCACTCGGCACATGGCGACCAGGCTCGGACTCAGCCTTCCGCAGAATCGGCAGTACAACATCGGCAAGGACGTGCCCGACGTGGCCCGCACCGCAGAGGCCATCGGGTACGACAGCCTGTGGGTGTACGAGCGGGCCCTGTTCCCGGAGCCCGCCTCCCAGGGCCTGTACGGCATCGAGGGCCTTCCCTGGCCGGACTCGTACCGCGGCGTGGCCGAGCCGCTGGTCACCCTGACGCTCGCCGCCGCGGCCACCGAGCGCGTCCGCCTCGGCTCCAGCGTGCTGGTCGCGCCGCTGCACCAGCCGTTCCAGCTGGCCAAGGCCCTCGCCACGCTGGACGCGGCGAGCGGCGGTCGCGTGATCGCCGGTCTCGGCACGGGCTGGTCGCTGGACGAGTACGCGGCCGCGGGCATCCGGCCGATCGCCGAGCGCGGCAAGGTGCTCGACGAGATCATCGAGGTCTGCCGCGCGGTGTGGGGCCCCGACCCGGTGCGCTACGACGGCCGTATCACCAAGATCGAGTCGGCGGTGGTCGGGCCGAAGCCGGCCCGGCCGATCCCCATCCAGCTGGCGGGGAGCAACAAGAAGGCACTGACCCGGCTCGTCGACCACGCCGACGGCTGGCTGCCGATCGGCATGGGCGTCGAGCAGATCGCCGGACAGTGGCAGGAGTTGCAGGACCTGGCGGCCGAGCGCGGACGCAAGGAGCCGATCCAGACGGTCCTGCGGGTCAACGTCGCCTATTCGGCCAAGCCCTACGACGGACCCGATCGCCGCCCCTTCCAGGGGAACTCGGACCAGATCGTGGAGGACCTGGCCGCGCACGCGGCGATCGGGCTGGAGGAGGTCCTCCTCGACCTCCAGGGCAGCGCCCGGGACGCCGAGGAGCTCAGGGACATGGCCGCGGACGTCTATGAGAAGGCCCGCGCGGCCGGGGTGTAGGACGGGGCCTGGACGGGTCCTAGTCCTCGGGGAGCTCGACCGGCGCGATCTCGTCGTAGACGTCGCCCGGACCGGGGTTGGTCTCGTCGGTCGCTCCGCCGAAGTGGTGCATGACACCCCAGACCGCGTTCAGCGCGGTCTGGACGGCACCCTCGGCCCAGCCGGCCGTCCAGGAGATGTCGTCGCCGGCGAGGAAGATGCCCCGCTTGTCCTCGGGCAGCCGGTCCTGCATGAAGTGCGTGAACAGACGGCGCTGGTAACGGTAGTGGCCGGGCAGGTTGGCCTTGAACGCGCCCATGAAGTAGGGCTCGTTCTCCCAGGAGACGGTCACCGGGTTGCCGATGATGTGCTTCCGGATGTCGACGTTCGGGTAGATCTCGCCGAGCGACTTCAGCATGACCTCCATCCGCTCGTTCGCGGACAGCGGCAGCCACTTCAGGCTGTCGTCGCACCAGGTGTAGGACAGGCAGATGACGGCGGGCTTGTCCGGGCCCTCGTCGAGCAGGTAGGTGCCGCGGGTCATGCGGTCGGTGAGCGTCATCGACATGACGTCCCGGCCGGTCTGCTCGTCCTTGTCCAGCCAGAACGGCCGGTCCACGGGCACGAACAGCTTGCTGGACTCCATGTAGTGGGTCCGCTCGATGGCCGTCCAGTGGTCGATCGGGAAGAGCGAGTCGTCGCAGGCGATCTTCGACAGCAGCATCCAGGACTGGGCGGTGAAGACGGCCGCCTTGTAGGTGCGGATGTCACCGTTCGCGTCCGTGACGGTGATCTGGCTGCCGGCGGTGCGGTGCAGCCGGGTCACGGCCGGGCGCGGCTCGCCGTCGAGGTGCAGGGACTTCAGGGACGTCCCGTACGGCCAGTGCACGATCTTCTCCGGCTCGCGCTCCCACAGGCGCACCGGCAGCTGCTGGGAACCGCCGACGATGCCGCGGTGGTGGTCGTCGGCCTCGGTGTAGACGACGCGCAGGATCTCCAGGATGGAGTTCGGGAAGTCGGTGTCCCAGCCGCCGGTGCCGAAGCCGACCTGGCCGAAGATCTCGCGGTGCCGGAAGGACTTGAAGGCCTCGGAGTCGCAGAGGAAGCCGTAGAAGGTCTGGTTGTCGAGCTTCTCGACGAGCTTGGCCCAGATCTCGCGGATGCGCGGCACGTCGCGCTCGCGCAGGGCGCGGTTCATGTCGGAGAAGTCGGCGCCCTCGTCGAGGCACTTGTTCCACGCCTCGGCGACGTCGCGGTAGACCTGGGGCAGGTCGTCGATCGTCTCGGCGTAGTGCGACTCGCCCTTGAGGTCGACGACGGTCGAAGGCGTCGCCTCGGCAAGGGGGTTGGGGAAGGGCCTGGTCTCCAGGCCGACCAGGTCGATGTAGTGCTGGAGGGCGGTCGAGGAGGGCGGGAAGCGCATCGCGCCCATCTCGGCGGTCAGCGACGGGTCGCACCCGTCGAAGCCGACGGTGCGCAGCCGGCCGCCGAGCTGGTCGGCCTCGTAGACGACGGGCTTGAGGCCCATCTTCATGAGCTCGTAGGCGGCCACGATGCCGGACAGACCGCCGCCGATGACCGCGACCTCGGTGCCGTGCTCGGTCGCGGGGATCTGGCCGAGGCCCGCCGGGTGGGCGAGGAAGTCGTCGTACGCGTACGGGAAGTCAGGGCCGAACATGGTGATCGGCGGCTGCTGCTCGTCGGCGTGCTGGACGGCGTTGGGCACCGTGGACGTCATGGGGTACTGACTCCTTGCGCGGGGGAACTCGGGGGGAGGCTTGTGACGGTCAGACGAGGGACCCGTAGAGACCGGGGCGGCGGTCCTGCAGATAGGGGTTCGCCTCGCGGGAGGCGGCCAGGAAGGCGGGGTCGACGTCGGCGAGGACGAGTTCCTCACCGCGGCCGGCGCGAGTGCGGGCGACTCCGTCGGGGCCGGCGAGCGTGGAGAGCCCCACGAACTCGAACTCGCCCTCCGGACCGACCCGGTTGACGTACGCGACGTACATCTGGTTCTCCCAGGCCCGCACCGGGACGAGGGACTCGGCGACGAACTGGAACGGGTGCATCTGCGCCGTCGGCACGAGGAGCAGGTCGGTGCCGGCCAGGGCGTGGGCCCGGACGTTCTCCGGGAACTCGACGTCGTAGCAGATCATCAGGCCGACGGTCACGCCGTTCAGCTCGGCCTGTACGACCGGCTGGTCGCCCGGGGTGAAGTGGTCGCGCTCGAAGCAGCCGAAGAGGTGGGTCTTGCGGTAGTTCGCCAGGCGGGTGCCGTCGGCGGAGATCAGCTGGGCCGAGTTGTACACCGTGGCGCCGTCGCGCTCCGGGTAGCCGTAGGCGATGGCCAGACCGTGCCGGGCGGCGAGCTCGGCGATCGCGTCCGCGGCCTCGCCGTCGGCGGGCTCGGCGAGGCGGCCGATGTCGTCGCCGATCGCGTACCCGGTGAGGAACATCTCCGGCGCGGCCAGCAGCGCGGCGCCAGCGGCGGCGGCCCGGCCCGCGGCCTCGTCGAGGACCTTGAGGTTCTCGACGGTGGAGCCGGGGCGGCCGGAGCTCTGGAGCAGGGCGGTGCGCATGCTTGGTCCTCACCGGTACGGAAGGGTTTGGGGTCAGATAGAAGGTACGGTCGGCGCACTCGGCCGGACAAGGAGGAGCCGTTGCGTGCGGGTGAGCGGTTCGTTGCGTGCACCATGGATCCGGCGGCGATTCGTTGCGCGCCCTTGCCCGCGGATCCGGCCGAGGCCCGCCCCCCGAGGTGCGGTCAACCCGCCTGACCTGCCCAGACGACCGTCGTCCGGCTCCATGTGCAGTCCGCTGGGGTCAAAGCTCCCGCAGCCTCTCGACGATCTCCTTGAGCAGCTCCGGATCGGCCTCGGGACCCGCGGCCAGGAGACGGCGCGGTTCGTCGACGCGCACCAGACCGGCCTCGGCCAGGTCGCCGAGGAGCACGCGTACGACGGTCAGGGGGAGGTCGGCGTCCGCGGCGAGTTCGACGACCGGTCGCGGGCCGCGGCGCACCAGGTCGAGCAGGGCTGCACGGGCGTGGTCGACGTCCGGCCCGGCCGCCTCCGCCTCCAGGGCGGTGACCTGGGACATCAGGTCGATGGTGTGCCGGTCGGAGGGCTGGGTGCGGCCCCGGGTGACGGTGTAGGGGCGCACCATCGACCCGGTCTCGTCCTCGTACCAGTGGTCGTCGGTCACAGCCGGATCAGGTGGCCGAGCGCGTGGCGGCGTCCAGGTGGCGGCCCAGCCGGCGGACGAGCAGGGCCATCTCGTGGGCCAGCTGTCCGACGTCGGTCCGCGCCTCGCTGAGCACGGCCAGGCGGCTGCCGTCGCCGGCCGGGGTGATGAAGAGGTAGGCGTCCTCGAGCATCACCATCGTCTGCCGTACCTCTCCCGCCTCGAAGCGCTCCCCCGCCGAGCGGGCCAGGCTGTGGAAGCCAGAGCAAACGGCGGCGAGGTGCTCGATGTCCCGTCTGCGCATGCCCTCCGAGCAGCTCAGCGGGAGTCCGTCCGCGGTGAGGAGCACGGCGTGGCGTACGTGGTCGGTCCTGGCCACGAGGTCGTCGAGCAGCCAGCCGAGGCCGGTGCCGGGCGTTCCGGCGGCGGGCTCGGGCGGCTCGGGGGTCTGGTCGTCACCGTGCATCGTCGGCCTCCGTGCCTTCGTCGACGTCTGTACTCGCGGGCAGGCCCTTGCGGCCGCGTTCCAGGCCTCGCTGGAAGGCGCCGAAGACAGCCCGCATCTCCTCGGCGTCGGCCTCGCGCTCGGGCGCCGCGTCCCGGGGCGGCGGCTCGGCACGCAGCGGGGCGGCCAACGAGGCCTGCCGAACACGCGTGGGCAGGGCGGGGCTCGCGGATCCCTCGGCCGGTCCGTG
>NZ_JBHYKH010000440.1:0-1266 GCF_042741275.1 Streptomyces sp. NPDC058964 | reverse complement strand
GACCCCTCGGGCGGGGGGGGCCCGCCCAGGGGGTCGGCGGGCCGCCCGCCACGCCCGGCCTCCGCCCCGACGCCGTCCGCGGCCGGCCCCATGGCTCGGCCACGATCAGCCGGCGGCTCCTCGAGGGCATGGGCCTCGGTGACAGGGTCCGTCGGTCGCGTGCCGTCGCCTATCGGTCTCTTCGCCCGACCGCCGTCGGCGATCGAGCTCTGGACGCGGTAAGGCTCCGCGGCTTCGTCCGTCGTCCGGCCACGGTGGTCGTCCGAGCCCTGGTGGACCTCACCGGCAGGGTCCGTCGCCTGGGCGCCGGCCGCCGGCGGTCCCTCCGTCCGGCCGCCCTGGGCCACCGAGCCCTCGGCACGGTCGCCCTCGGCCTGGCGTCGGCCGGTGCCGGGCTCCCCGTCCGGTCGGCGGCAGCCACGAGGTGTATCACCCGGTCGCCCCCGGCCGCCGGGTTCTCCGCACGAGCGCCCGGGGCGGTGCCGGGTCTCGACGGCAGGGGGCGGGCGGCGGTGCCCGGCCGGGGGGTGCGGCTGTGCGGGTCCACCTGGGCCAGGACCGTCGACGGGAGCAGCACCACCGCCGTCGTACCGCCGTACGGCGAGTCCCGCAGCGCGACCTGGATGCCGTGGCGCGCCGCGAGGCGTCCGACGACGTAGAGGCCCAGCCGGTCGTGCCGGGTCGGGTCGAAGCCGTCCGGGTCGGTGAGGGTGCGATGGGCGTCGGCTAGCTGGTCGGGGTCGAGGCCGAGGCCCCGGTCGTCGATCTCCAGCACGAAACCGCCCGACACCCGGCCGGTCCGCAGGGTGACCTGCGTGTGGGGCGGCGAGAACACCGTGGCGTTCTCCAGGAGCTCGGCGATCAGGTGCGCCACGTCGGCCACGGCGTCCGCCGCGACACCGACGTCGGGCATCGGCGGGACGACGACGCGGGTGTAGTCCTCGATCTCTCCCACCGCGGAGGACACCACGTCGGCCACCGGCACCGGCCGCCGCCATCTGCGCCCGGGTGCCGCACCGGACAGGATGATCAGGCTCTCCGCGTGGCGGCGCATCCGGGTGGTCAGATGGTCGATCCTGAAGAGCTGGCGCAGGATCTCCGGGTCCTCGGTGCGCCGTTCCAGCGTGTCGACGAGCTTCAGCTGTCGGTGGACCAGCGCCTGGTTGCGGCGGGCGATGTTGAGGAGCACCGCGAACAGCCCGCGGCGCAGCGTGGCCTGCTTGACGGCCGCCTCGACGGCGGCCAGGCGCGCGCTGTTGTAGGTCC
>NZ_JBHYKH010000439.1:0-7748 GCF_042741275.1 Streptomyces sp. NPDC058964 | reverse complement strand
TCGCCTGGGCCCGTTGTTAATACCCCCCGGGGGCGGCCCCCGCCCCCGTCCAAGCCCCCGGCGGGGCGGACCCGGGGGTTACCCGCGGCCGCCGTTGCCCGTTTCCGTAACCGCGTCCTGCGGCGAGGCGCTCGCGCGAGCGTCGTGCGGAGTACGGTGAGGTAGCAGGGTCGTATCGCGGTCGCACGCTCTGCGGGCGCACTGCTCTCTGCGGACAGGCGGACACCATGGCCGACTCAGACACCCCCGACCTCCCCAGGCTCCTGCCGGACGCCGTCCACCGGGCGGTGAAACCCGGGACGGCCCTGCTGAGGCTGGAGACGACGCACGCACGTGAGGGAGTCCTGGACGGCGCATGGTGGCCGCGGTCCCGGGACATCAGTGCCGAACTCCCGTCACTGATCTCCGCGTTGACCGAGCATCTCGGACCTGTCACCCGAGTCGGCCTGGACAGCAGCGCCTGGGACGAGCTGCCGACCCGGGTGATGGTCGACGGCCGAGTCGTGCACATCGACTCCTTCCCGGTCGGTGACGACACCGCCCTCATCACCCGGGGCGACCGGGACCATTTCTCCCTGATGCTGGTCCCTCCGGACACGTCGCCCGACGCCGCACGCGCCGCGATGGCCAGGGCCGTACGGGCCGACAACGTCACCGGGGCCAAACAGATCCTCATCGATACGGGCAGCGACACGCCACCTACGCCGACCTGACCCACCCGTCGCAGATCGACCCCCCTGGGCCTGAACGTTCGCCTCTGTGCACGAGAGCACGACCGTGCTCGGAGCGCAGGAAGAGCCGGGAACGCGGCCCGTTGCGCAGCGTTACCCGGCCACTCTGCTGAACCGAGGCGCCATTCACGGTGGTTCGGCGGTCGCCTCACTCCAGGAGGGCGAGGTGGTCGGCGGCACCCCCGCGCCATTCGATCAGGAAGAGGGTGGCGTCGTCGCTGGTGCGGCCGCCCCGTTGCAGCTTCAGAGCGTGGGAGAGTGCGCGCACCACCGCGCGTACTCCCTTCTCCGTGTGTTCGATGCGGTTGACCCAGTGGATGAGTTGCTCCTCGCCGAATTGCTCTTCACCGGCCTCGTGTTCCTCGATCAGGCCGTCGGTGAAGCACAGCACCCGGTCACCGCGTTGGAGCATCTGCTCGCTGATCCGGGGCTCTTCACCGCCGAAGCCGACCGGCAGGGTGGTCGGACCCGCCAGTTGCCGTACGACCTGGTGGTTGCGGATCAGCAGCGGTGCGGGGTGACCCGCGTTGACCCACTGCAGGTGGCCCGTTGCGATGTTCAGACGCATCATCTGCGCGGTGACGAAGTGGTCGGGCCCGAACTGCTCCGCGATGGCCCGGTCCATGAACGCGTAGATCTCGGACAGGCCGATGTCGGCACGTCTGGCGTGCCGGTAGGCCCCCACGGCGACGGTCGCCATCGTGGCGGCGTCCAGGCCGTGTCCCATCGCATCGACGATGGCCAGGTGCAGGATGTCCTCGTTGAGGGCGTAGTCGAAGCTGTCGCCTGCGACGCTGTAGGCGGGCTCGAGGATGCCGGCCACTGCTGCCTGCGGCACGGACATCGCCAGCGGCGGCAGCAGGGACCACTGGATCTCCGCGGCCACGCTCATCGGTTCGCGGCGCCGGGCGAGGAAGAACTGGTCGGTGTAGCTGTGCTTGGTGACCAGCATGTCGGCGACCAGACCGGCGAGCCTGCGCAGTAGCCGCCGGTCGTCGTCATCGACGGTGTCCAGGGTGAGGCCCATCACTCCCACCTGGTCGCTGCCGTCCAACAACGGCAGGTACATCCGGACGCCGTCGGACTGCGGCACCTCGACAGTGGTCGCCTGCAGGAAGGCCACGCCGGCGGGAGAGTCACCGATCGGCTCGGGCTCGCCGACCGTCAGCCGCCGACCCGGCAGCGGCACGAGCACCAGCTGGCCGTAGTCCTGCAGCAGGATCGAGACGTCGCGGCCACCGACCCTGGCCACCTCTTCCGCGATGAGCGGGGCGATCAGCTGCGGTGGCATCTCGTGTGCCCGGTCCAGCAGCACCCCCAGCAGCCGCTCACCGAACCCTTCCGAACGGTCCATCATGCCGTTGTCCGGCCGCCGCTCACCGCGTGCCATGCCATGGCCCGCCCTTGCACCGGTGTCCTCCCGGGGCCGTCCGGCGGTCATGGCCGATCCGCCCGGCCCTCTCGCGTGATCCGTACACAGGGCTCCTGACACGACCGTGATCACCCCTTCCAGAGTGACGCGGCCTGCCGGCCCAACGTGTCCATTACGCCGAACGTGGCATGTCACGCGTGATCAGGACAGATGGCTTTCCATCCCAGGCCCGGCCTTCGAGGACTTCCAGAAGGGCCGACTCGGCACCGTCCCGGCCGTCCACGGCACGACCGCGGGCGGACCGCGAGGCCTGAGGCCGAAGGACGGTCCCGCCCGTCAACGGCGCCGGACGGGGCTCCGCCGACCCCGCGTCACCCGGCCGGGCCGTCCGCGCAGGACAGCCCGGCCGGGTGCGTGATCGGCTGGACGTGTGCAGCTTCTGCCCGATCCCGTCCGCCGCCTCGCCGCCTGGTGCGCGGTGATCCTGCTCGTCTACGGGGTCGGGTACGTCGGCGTCCGGCTGTGCACCACCTTCCGTACGGCCGTCACTCCGGTGCTGCTCGCACTGCTGGGCACCGCGTTGCTCGGACCGCTGTACCGCAGGCTCGTCAAGGCCGGGCTGCACCGCTCGCTGGCCTCGGGGCTCACCTGTGTCGCGGTCGTCGCCGTCGTCGGCGGGGCCGTGTACATCGTGGTCGCCGCGCTGATCGGCACCGGGGACGAGATCGTCTCCTCGCTCCGGGCCGCGGGAAAGTCGGTCGCCGAGCACTTCGGGGCGGCCGGGACCTCGCTGGACGACCTCGCCGCCAACTCCAAGGACCTGCTGAGCAAGTTCGGCGGGACGGCCGCCTCCAACGTCATCAGCGGGGTCAGCGTGGTCGGCGAGAGCATCGCCATGGCCGTGCTGGCGCTGCTGCTCGTCTTCTTCTTCCTGCGCGACTCCCACCGCGCCGTCGAGGTCCTGCGGTCCGTCGCCCCGCACGACAGCGCCGACACCCTGGAGGCCATGGCACGGCGGGCCTACGAGGCGGTCGAGGGGTTCATGCGCGGCACCACCCTCATCGCGTTCATCGACGCCATCTGCATCACCATCGGACTGCTCGTCCTCCGGGTGCCGGGCGCCCCAGGACTGGGCGCGCTCGTCTTCGTCGGCGCCTACATCCCCTACCTCGGTGCCTTCCTCTCGGGCGCGGTGTCCGTGCTGGTCGCGCTCGCCGACCGGGGGTTCGTGATCGCGCTGTGGGCGCTCGGTGTCGTGGTCGCCGTGCAGGTGCTGGAGGGCCATGTCCTCCAGCCGGTGATCCAGAGCCGGACCGTGCAGATGCATCCCGCGGTGGTGATGCTGGCGATCACGGCCGGGGCGTCCGTCGCGGGCATCGTCGGGATGCTGCTGGCGGTACCGCTGACCGCGGCCGCCTTCGGGGTCGTGCACGAACTCAGGACCCGGTACGCCGCCGCGTAGTCACTGCTTCTCGCCCAGCTCGAACCAGATGCTCTTGCCCTCGCCCCGAGGATCCACCCCCCAGGCCCCCGCGAGCAGCTCCATCAGCACCAGACCGCGCCCGGAGGAGGCCAGTTCGCCGGGGCGCCGCAGGTGCGGGAGGTCGTCGCCGGCGTCGGTGACCTCGACCCGTATCCGCCGGTCACCCGCCTCTCCGGCGACCTCGGCGACGAGCAGCGCGTCGGCGTCCGTGTGCACCAGGACATTGGTCACCATCTCGGAGACCAGCAGCACCGCGGTGTCCACCTGTTCGGCGGAGGGCCAGTCGTGCAGCAGCTCGCGCACGTGCTGCCGGGTCTCGGCGATCCGCTCCGGCTCGTCCTGCGCCACCGAGAGCACGGTGCGCCGGAGCGTGGGCCGTAGGAACGCCGTGTCGCCGCAGCCGCACCCCTCCCCCGGCCGGCACAGCAGCAGCACCGCTATGTCGTCCTCGCGGCGGTCGGCCAGCGGCCCCGGGGTCTGGTGCGAGGACGGCCCGTGCACGGCCTGCACCAGAGCGTCCGCGAGGGACTCCAGGTCGCCTTCGTGGTCCTCCAGGATGGCGCGGATGCGCTGCCAGCCGCTCTCCATGTCGTGGCCGCCGGTCTCGATCAGACCGTCGGTGCAGATCATCATGGTCTCGCCGGGCTCCAGCGCGATCCGCGTCGTCGGGTAGTCGGCGTCCGGGTCGATGCCCAGCGGCAGCCCGCCCGCGGTGGGCCGGATCATCACCGTCCCGTCGGCCATGCGCACCGCCGGGTCCGGATGCCCGGCGCGGGCGATCTCCAGCACGCCGGCCACCGGGTCGGCCTCCACGTACAGGCAGGTCGCGAAGCGCGGGTCGGCGTCGTCGCAGGTGCCGTTGGTGACGCCGTGCAGAAAGCGGGAGGCACGGGAGAGGACCGCGTCGGGGCGATGGCCCTCGGAGGCATAGGCGCGCAGGGCGATCCGCAGCTGTCCCATGAGACCCGCGGCCCGTACGTCATGGCCCTGCACGTCTCCGATGACCAGCGCGTACCTGCTGTTGGGCAGCGGGATCATGTCGTACCAGTCACCGCCGACCTGGAGCCCGCCGCCGGTCGGGACGTAGCGGGCGGCCATGCTCATGCCGGGGACGTCGGGGCCCAGCGTGGGCAGCATGGAGCGCTGCAGCCCGTCGGTGAGCTCCCGCTCGGACTCGGCCGTCCCGGCCCGGGACAGGGCCTGGGCGAGCATGCGCGCCACCGTCGTCAGCACCGACCGCTCGTCCGGTGTGAAGGCGACCGGGTAGGAGAAGGCCGCCATCCAGGCGCCCATGGTGCGGCCGGCCACCGTCAGGGGCAGATACGCCCAGGACTGGCGGCCGAAGTGCTCGGCGAGCGGCCAGGTCACCGGGTAGCGGGACCGGTACTGCTCGGGGGAGGAGAGATAGACCGCGCGGCCGGTGCGCACCACTTCCGTGGCCGGGTAGCCCGTGTCCAGCGGCATGTCGGTGAAGGGAGTCTCCTCACCGGGCTGCTGCCCGTGGTGGCCGATGATCGTCAGCCGGTCGCCCTTCAACCCGAAGACGGCCAGTCCGTCCGGTGAGAAGCCCGGCATCGACAGCCCGGCCGCCACCCGCAGCACCTCCGTCGTGGACCGCGCCTCGGCCAGCGCCCGGCCCGCGTCCAGCAGGAAGGCCTCCCGGGAGCGGCGCCAGTCGCCGGTGACGGGGGTGCGCGCGGCGGTGCCGGGTGTCGGCTCGGTGACCTGCTGCAGGGTGCCCGTCAGCCGGTACACGCGCTCCTGCCGGTCGTAGACCGGTCTGAAGCGGCTGCGCACGGTACGGAGGACGCGGCCCTGCTCGTCCATGATCCGCAGCCGCACCTCGGCCAAGGTGCCCTCTTCGGAGGCGAGCCGGATGATGCTGGTGTTCTCGTTCCAGTCGACGGGGTGGAAGCAGGCGCGCGTCCGGGCCTCCGTGAGCGTGGCCCCCTCGGGGGGCAACCCAAGCAGCCGAGCGGTCTCCGCGTCGATCGTGACCAGCCCGGTGGCGGTGTCCCAGTGCCAGAGCCCGGTCTCGAGGGAAGAGAGGACGTCCCCCACGGCGGGCAGGGGCTCGCCAGTGCGCATTGCCCCACTTTAAGAAGATGCGATCGAAGAGTGCCACCGCTCCCCGGCCCGGTAATGGTGGGAGGCGATCTTCATGTGCCCGGTACGCTGGTCGTGTTTCACGTGAAACAACCTGAGACAAATACCCCGATCCGCAAAGACTGGATGAACGACGATGCATCGGTACAGGTCCCACACCTGCGGCGAGCTCCGCGCCTCTGACGTCGAAACCGACGTCCGGCTGAGTGGCTGGCTGCACAATCGGCGCGACCTGGGCGGCATCCTCTTCATCGATCTGCGCGACCACTACGGCATCACGCAGCTCGTCGCCCGCCCCGGCACGCCGGCGTACGAGGCCCTGGACAAGCTGTCCAAGGAGACGGTGGTCCGCGCCGACGGCCGGGTCGTCTCGCGAGGCGCCGAGAACGTGAACCCGGACCTGCCGACGGGCGAGATCGAGATCGAGGTCGGCGAGGTCGAGGTGCTCGGCTCCGCCGCCCCGCTGCCCTTCACGATCAACGCCGAGGACGGGGTCAACGAGGAGCGGCGCCTGGAGTACCGCTTCCTGGACCTGCGCCGTGAGCGCATGCACCGCAACATCATGCTGCGCACCGCGGTGATCTCGGCCATCCGTCACAAGATGACCGCGCTCGGCTTCAACGAGATGGCGACGCCGATCCTGTCCGCCACCTCCCCCGAGGGTGCCCGCGACTTCGTGGTCCCCTCCCGGCTGAACCCGGGCAAGTTCTACGCCCTGCCGCAGGCTCCGCAGCAGTTCAAGCAGCTGCTGATGATCTCCGGCTTCGACCGCTACTTCCAGATCGCGCCCTGCTTCCGCGACGAGGACGCCCGCGCGGACCGTTCTCCGGGCGAGTTCTACCAGCTCGACATCGAGATGTCCTTCGTCGAGCAGGAGGACGTCTTCCAGCCGGTCGAGAAGCTGATGACGGAGCTCTTCGAGGAGTTCGGCAACGGCCGTCACGTCACCTCCCCCTTCCCGCGGATCCCGTTCCGCGAGGCGATGCTCAAGTACGGCTCCGACAAGCCGGACCTGCGCGCCCAGCTGGAGCTCGTCGACATCACCGACATCTTCGAGGGCTCGGAGTTCAAGGCCTTCGCGGGCAAGCACGTACGTGCCCTGCCGGTGCCGGACGTCGCCGCGCAGCCGCGCAAGTTCTTCGACCAGCTCGGTGACTTCGCGGTGACGCTGGGCGCCAAGGGCCTGGCGTGGGTCCGGGTCGCCGAGGACGGCTCGCTCACCGGTCCGATCGCGAAGTTCCTGACCGAGGACAACGTCGCCGAGCTGACCAAGCGCCTCTCCCTCGCTGCCGGTCACGCGGTCTTCTTCGGCGCCGGCGAGTTCGACGAGGTCTCGAAGATCATGGGCGCGGTGCGGGTCGAGGCCGCCAAGCGCGCCGGCCACTTCGAGGAGGGCGTCTTCCGCTTCTGCTGGATCGTCGACTTCCCGATGTACGAGAAGGACGAGGAGACCGGCGCGATCGACTTCTCGCACAACCCCTTCTCCATGCCGCAGGGCGGCCTGGAGGCCCTGGAGACCCAGGACCCGCTGGACATCCTGGGCTGGCAGTACGACATCGTCTGCAACGGCGTCGAGCTGTCCTCCGGCGCGATCCGGAACCACGAGCCGGAGATCATGCTGAAGGCGTTCGAGATCGCGGGCTACGACCGGGAGACCGTCGAGGAGAAGTTCGCGGGCATGCTCCGCGCCTTCCGCTTCGGCGCCCCGCCGCACGGTGGCATCGCCCCCGGCGTCGACCGCATCGTGATGCTGCTGGCCGACGAGCCGAACATCCGCGAGACCATCGCCTTCCCGCTCAACGGCAACGCCCAGGACCTGATGATGGGCGCGCCGACGGAGCTGGAGGAGGCCCGGCTGCGCGAGCTGCACCTGACCATCCGGAAGCCGCAGCCGAAGTAGGCGCCGCTGGTGCTCTGATCGCGAAGGGGCCCGGAACCGATCTCGGTTCCGGGCCCCGTCTCGCTTTCGCGATCCGGGTCTATGAACCCGGGTCTATTACAGGGCCTTGTACCCCCCCCAACCGGTCGCGATCTGGGGTGTCTTATTAACAAAAAC
>NZ_JBHYKH010000438.1:0-7774 GCF_042741275.1 Streptomyces sp. NPDC058964 | reverse complement strand
CCTGTACCTCCTCTTCCCCCCCCCGCCCCGCCCCCACCCTATGGGGGCGCGCGCCCGCTCGCCCGTACCCAAACCCTGATCAAGGGCGAGCACGGCATCGGCACGGTCCGCAAGACCACCCTTCCGGGCGGTCTGCGCATCGTCACCGAGACCCTGCCCTCGGTCCGTTCCGCGACCTTCGGCATCTGGGCGCACGTCGGCTCCCGCGACGAGACGCCGGCCCTGAACGGCGCCACCCACTACCTGGAGCACCTGCTCTTCAAGGGCACGCAGCGGCGGTCCGCCCTGGACATCTCCTCCGCGATCGACGCGGTCGGCGGCGAGATGAACGCGTTCACGGCCAAGGAGTACACGTGCTACTACGCGCGCGTGCTCGACACCGACCTGCCGCTCGCCATCGACGTGGTCTGCGACATGCTGACCGGCTCGGTGATTCTCGAAGACGACGTCAACGTCGAGCGCGGCGCGATCCTCGAAGAGATCGCGATGACCGAGGACGACCCGGGCGACTGTGTGCACGACCTGTTCGCGCACACGATGTTCGGGGACAACGCGCTCGGCCGCCCGGTCCTCGGCACGGTCGACACGGTCAACGCCCTGACCGCCGACCGCATCCGCCGTTTCTACAAGAAGCACTACGACCCGACCCACCTCGTGGTCGCCTGCGCCGGCAACATCGACCACAACAAGGTCGTACGCCAGGTCCGTGCCGCCTTCGAGAAGGCGGGCGCCTTCAAGAGCCTCGACGCCACGCCCATCGCCCCGCGGGACGGCCGGCGCACCATCCGCACCGCGGGCCGCGTCGAACTCCTCGGCCGCAAGACCGAGCAGGCACACGTCGTCCTCGGCATGCCGGGCCTCGCCCGCACGGACGACCGCCGCTGGGCGCTCGGCGTGCTGAACACCGCCCTCGGCGGCGGCATGTCATCCCGTCTCTTCCAGGAGGTCCGGGAGAAGCGCGGTCTGGCCTACAGCGTGTACTCGTACACCTCGGGCTTCGCCGACTGCGGCCTCTTCGGGGTGTACGCCGGCTGCCGGCCCTCGCAGGTCCACGACGTGCTGAAGATCTGCCGGGACGAGCTCGACCACGTCGCCGAGCACGGCCTTTCCGACGACGAGATCGGCCGCGCGATAGGGCAGGTGCAGGGCTCCACCGTCCTGGGCCTCGAGGACACGGGCGCGCTGATGAACCGTATCGGCAAGAGCGAACTGTGCTGGGGCGAGCAGATGTCCGTCGACGACATGCTGGCCCGGATAGCGGCCGTGACCCCGGACGAGGTCCGCGCGGTCGCCCGCGACATCCTGGGACAGCGTCCCTCGCTGTCGGTCATCGGCCCCCTCAAGGACAAGCAGGCCTCCCGGCTGCACGACGCCGTCGCCTGAAACACCCCTGGTTAGGAAGCAGGAACATGAGCAAGCTGCGCGTGGCGGTCCTCGGTGCCAAGGGCCGGATCGGTTCCGAGGCGGTCCGGGCGATCGAGGCCGCCGAGGACATGAAACTGGTCGCCGCCCTCGGCCGTGGCGACAAGCTGGAGACCCTGGCGGAGAAGGGCGCCCAGGTCGCGGTCGAACTCACCACCCCCGCCTCGGTGATGGGCAACCTCGACTTCTGTGTACGCCACGGCATCCACGCCGTCGTCGGGACGACCGGCTGGACCGAGGAGCGTCTCGCGCAGCTCAAGGGCTGGCTCGCCCAGTCCCCGGAGACCGGCGTCCTGATCGCGCCGAACTTCTCCATCGGGGCCGTCCTGACCATGAAGTTCGCGCAGATCGCGGCGCCCTACTTCGAGTCGGTGGAGGTCGTCGAGCTGCACCACCCGAACAAGGTCGACGCCCCGTCCGGCACCGCCACGCGCACCGCACAGCTCATCGCCGAGGCCCGCCGGGCCGCCGGGACCGCCCCGGCCCCCGACGCCACGGTGACGGCCCTGGAAGGCGCCCGTGGCGCGAACGTCGACGGCGTTCCGGTGCACGCGGTCCGCCTGCGTGGCCTGCTGGCCCACCAGGAGGTCCTGCTGGGCGGCGAGGGCGAGACCCTCACCGTCCGCCACGACTCCCTGCACCACAGCAGCTTCATGCCGGGCATCCTGCTGGGCGCCCGCCGGGTGGTGTCGGCCCCGGGCCTGACCTTCGGCCTGGAGAACTTCCTGGACCTGGGCTGACCCGAGGATCCTCAGACATGCGCGCGAAGATCTCCTATGCCGTCACGGCCGCCGTCCTGGTCTTCTACTTCGTCCTGGTCGGCAGCCGCGGCGTGATGCTCATCCAGTCCGGCACGCTCCTCACCGTCACCTTCGGGATCGCGGTGCTGATCCTGCCGGTCATCGGCCTGTGGTTCCTCTGGAAGAACACCCAGTTCGTCCGCAACGCCAACCGGCTCGCCGCCGAGCTCGACGCGGAGGGCGGCCTGCCCGTCGACGAGCTCAGGCGCACCCCCGGCGGCCGCATCGACCGGGACTCGGCCGACGAGGTCTTCGCCAAGCGCAAGGCCGAGACCGAGGCGTCCCCCGACGACTGGCGCAGCTGGTTCCGCCTCGCCGTCGCCTACCACGACGCCCGCGACACCCCTCGCGCCCGCAAGGCGATGCAACGGGCGATCGCCCTGCACGACGGCAAGCCGGTTCCGGCCTGAGCCGCACACGCACACGAAGGCGGCCGGTCCCCGTCCGGGGGTGAATCACGCCTGCGAAGGGGACCGGCCCGCACTTCTGCGGGCCGGCCCCCTTTGCGCGCTCGTGCTGTCAGCCGGTTCCGTGTTCCGTGGCCGGTGTCTCCCCGGCGCTTGCGGCTGGGGCGAGGGTGCGGGCTTGGTGGAGGTCGTGCAGGGGGTCGGTGGTTTCCGTCCCGGGGTGAATCACGTACGCGAAGGGGGCCGTCCCGCACCTCTGCGGACCGGCCCCCTTCGCACAGCTGGTGGCGTCAGCCAAGCCGGCTCTCCGCGGCCCATGTCTCCACGGCGTCCGCGGCCCGGTCGAAGGCCGAGACCCGTGCCAGGAAGTCCAGGTTGTGCGTGGTCAGCAGCGGTGCGGTGTCCTCGGCGGCACGGTCCTTGCGTACGAGCGTCAACGCCTGCCCCTGCACCGTGCGCGGCAGCCCCAGCCAGCGCACCGGCTGCTGCACCGTGCGCACCGCGACCACCTGCCGCCAGGGCACCGTGCGCGTGACGAGGAAGCTCACCTGGCGTACTCCGTACGCGCTCACCCACACGCCCATGCGCAGCAGCCGCAGCGCACTCACGATGACGGCCAGGGCAAGCCCGAAGATCACTCCGGCGGAGGACGGGGAGCCGGTCAGCGCGATGAGGACGGCCGCGAACAGCACATACGAGGCGAGCAGCAGCCACAGCGCGGCCACGCCCACCCGCAGCGGTCCGGGCCGGTAGGGGCGCCGCCAGCGGGTCTGGTCGTCGTACGGCAGGGCGACGTCGTCGGCTGCCTCGAAGGTGTGGTCGGCCGTCAGGAAGGGCAGGGGCACGGCTGGTCCTCACTCATTCCATGCATGGGCTGTGCCCGGTGAGGCTATCCGCCTGTGTCCCCGCTCACCACCCTCGGGGGTCCGGAAGGGTCAGTGCCCCTGGGAGGCCTGGGACTGCTGCGTCTGTGTCGCGGAGGGGGTCGACATCGCCGGCATACCGAGGACCACGGAGCCCACGAGCCCCGCGACGATGGTCAGCCCGAGCAGCCAGCGTCCGGCTGTCTGACCCGCGGACGAGCGCTGACGGGGTGGGGGAGCGACATTGCTGCGGAACTCGTCGGCCTCGGCGAGGAAGGCGAACGGGACGGGATCGCGCCGACGGAACATCGGGACGGGTCTCCTTCAGGGATCGAACGAACGGTTCTCACCGACACAGACGAGCGATCGGCGCAGAAGGTGCCCGCTTGCCCCGAATTCACAGAAGTTCTCCGAGGTTCGCCGAAGATGTCGCGTCCCGGCACCGAACGCCCCGTTGTCAGAGCCGGGCCGTAGAGTGGGCGCCGCCCGAGAGAAGTGATGGAAGGACCCTCCGAGCCGTGACCGACACCCCCGTCGACGACCTCAAGCCCAGTTTCCGCAGTGATGTCACCGTCGAGCTGGTCAAGCACACCGCGTCGGACGCCGACGTGCTGTTCGCCGCCCGTGTCTCGACCGTCGGCGAGCAGTCCCTGGACGAGCTGCACAAGGACCCGGAGCGCTCCAAGGGGCTGATCAACTACCTGATGCGGGACCGGCACGGCAGCCCGTTCGAGCACAACTCGATGACGTTCTTCATCAGCGCCCCGATCTTCGTCTTCCGCGAGTTCATGCGACACCGCGTGGGCTGGTCGTACAACGAGGAGAGCGGCCGCTACCGCGAGCTCCAGCCGGTCTTCTACGTGCCCGACGAGTCCCGCAAGCTGGTCCAGGAGGGCCGCCCGGGCAAGTACGTCTTCGTGGAGGGCACCCAGGCCCAGCAGGAACTGGTCGGCCGCGTCATGGAGGACTCGTACGTCCAGGCGTACGAGGCGTACCAGGAGATGCTCGCCGCCGGTGTCGCCCGCGAGGTGGCCCGCTCGGTCCTCCCCGTCGGCCTGTTCTCGTCGATGTACGCCACCTGCAACGCCCGCTCGCTGATGCACTTCCTCGGTCTGCGCACCCAGCACGAGCTGGCCAAGGTGCCGTCCTTCCCGCAGCGGGAGATCGAGATGGTCGGCGAGAGGATGGAGGAGGAGTGGGCCAGGCTGATGCCGCTCACCTACGCGGCCTTCAACGCCAACGGTCGCGTGGCGCCGTGAGCCGACGCAGGACCGCGGTGCGGGACCGCTGACGCGCCGCGGGTACACATGTACGCATCAGCCACCCGAAGTGTCCGTATTGCGGCATTCTGAGAAGTTCATCTAGCCTGATCAAAGGGACCCGGCACTGCTTGAACCCCCGAGCAGGCAGTGCCGGGCTCCATATTTGTCAGGACTTTCCCCGCACCCCGAGGGCAGACCAGGCGAGGGGCAGCGAGTAGCGTGTTACCCATGGCTCCGACCTCCACTCCGCAGACCCCCTTCGGGCGGGTCCTCACCGCCATGGTCACGCCCTTCACGGCGGACGGCGCACTTGACCTCGACGGCGCGCAGCGGCTCGCCACCCACCTGGTGGACGCAGGCAACGACGGCCTGATCATCAACGGCACCACCGGTGAGTCCCCCACCACCAGCGACGCGGAGAAATCGGACCTCGTACGAGCCGTGCTGGAGGCCGTCGGCGACCGGGCCCACATCGTGGCCGGCGTCGGCACCAACGACACCCACCACAGCATCGAGCTGGCCAAGGCCGCCGAGAAGACCGGCGCACACGGCCTCCTGGTCGTCACGCCGTACTACAACAAGCCCCCGCAGGAGGGCCTGTACCGCCACTTCACGGCCGTCGCCGACGCCACCGAACTGCCGGTCATGCTCTACGACATCCCCGGCCGCAGCGGCGTCGCGATCAACACCGAGACGCTCGTACGCCTCGCCGGGCACCCGAGAATCGTCGCCAACAAGGACGCCAAGGGCGACCTCGGCCGCGCAAGCTGGGCCATCGCCCGGTCCGGCCTGGCCTGGTACTCCGGCGACGACATGCTCAACCTGCCGCTGCTCTCCGTGGGCGCGGTCGGCTTCGTCTCGGTCGTCGGCCATGTGGTCACCCCCGACCTGCGGGCACTCATCGAGGCCTTCACCTCCGGCGACGTCCAGAAGGCCACCGAGATCCACCAGAAACTGCTCCCGGTCTACACCGGCATGTTCCGCACCCAGGGCGTCATGACCACGAAGGCCGCGCTCGCCCTCCGGGGTCTGCCCGCCGGCCCCCTGCGCTCGCCGATGGTCGAGTGCTCGCCCGAGGAGATCGCCCAGCTCAAGATCGATCTTGCTGCGGGCGGGGTACAGCTCTGACACGAGACTTCACAACTGAATAGGCAGGACACCGGTGCCTGCACCCCACAACGACAACTGCTTCTGCACGAACGTCACGCGCGCCACGTGCCCACCGGTACGTGGCGCGCGTGGTGAGGAGAGTCTTTTGAGTCATCCGCATCCTGAACTGGGTCCGCCCCCGGCGCTCCCCGAAGGCGGTCTGAGGGTCACCCCGCTCGGCGGCCTCGGCGAGATCGGCCGGAACATGACGGTCTTCGAGTACGGCGGCCGTCTGCTGATCGTCGACTGCGGAGTGCTCTTCCCCGAGGAGGAGCAGCCCGGAATCGACCTGATCCTGCCGGACTTCTCGTCCATCCGGGACCGCCTCGACGACATCGAGGGCATCGTCCTCACGCATGGCCACGAGGACCACATCGGCGGCGTCCCCTACCTCCTCCGCGAGAAGCCGGACATCCCGCTGATCGGCTCCAAGCTGACCCTCGCGCTCATCGAGGCGAAGCTCCAGGAGCACCGCATCCGCCCGTACACCCTTGAGGTGGCCGAGGGGAACCGCGAACGCGTCGGCCCCTTCGACTGCGAGTTCATCGCGGTCAACCACTCCATCCCGGACGCACTGGCCGTGGCCATCCGCACTCCCGCCGGCATGGTGGTGCACACGGGCGACTTCAAGATGGACCAGTTGCCGCTGGACAACCGTCTGACGGACCTGCACGCGTTCGCACGCCTCAGCGAGGAAGGCATCGACCTCCTCCTCAGCGACTCCACGAACGCCGAGGTCCCCGGCTTCACTGCGCACGAGCGGGACATCTCCAACGTCCTGCGCCAGGTCTTCGCGGGCGCCCGCAAGCGGATCATCGTGGCGAGCTTCGCCAGTCACGTCCACCGCATCCAGCAGATTCTGGACGCCGCGCACGAGTACGGCCGCCGGGTCGCCTTCGTCGGCCGCTCGATGGTCCGCAACATGGGCATCGCCCGGGACCTGGGCTATCTGAAGGTCCCGCCGGGACTGGTCGTGGACGTCAAGACACTGGACGACCTCCCGGACGACGAGGTGGTCCTGGTCTGCACGGGTTCCCAGGGCGAGCCGATGGCGGCCCTGTCGCGCATGGCCAACCGCGACCACCAGATCCGGATCGTCCCGGGCGACACCGTCATCCTGGCCTCGTCCCTGATCCCCGGCAACGAGAACGCGGTCTACCGCGTGATCAACGGCCTGACCCGCTGGGGCGCGAACGTCGTCCACAAGGGCAACGCCAAGGTGCACGTCTCCGGGCACGCGTCCGCGGGCGAGCTGCTGTACTTCTACAACATCTGCCGCCCGAAGAACCTGATGCCGGTGCACGGCGAATGGCGCCACCTGCGTGCCAACGCCGAACTGGGCGCCCTGACCGGCGTTCCGCACGACCGGATCGTCATCGCGGAGGACGGCGTGGTCGTCGACCTCGTCGAGGGCAAGGCGAAGATCTCCGGCAAGGTCCAGGCCGGTTACGTGTACGTCGACGGCCTCTCGGTCGGCGACGTCGGTGAGCCGGCACTGAAGGACCGCAAGATCCTCGGTGACGAGGGCATCATCTCGGTCTTCGTGGTGGTGGACTCGTCCACCGGCAAGATCACGGGCGGTCCGCACGTCCACGCCCGGGGTTCCGGCATCGACGACTCGGCCTTCGGGGACGTCATCCCGAAGATCACGGAAGTGCTGGAGCGTTCGGCCCAGGACGGCGTCGTGGAGCCCCACCAACTGCAGCAACTCATCCGCCGCACCCTCGGCAAGTGGGTCTCGGACACCTATCGGCGCAGGCCGATGATCCTCCCGGTCGTCGTGGAGGTCTGACACGCGTACGGCCCTTCGTACGCGCGAACCTGGTGCGGGGGGGGGGGGGGGCGGGGGCGGGGGGGTGGGGGCGCGCGGG
>NZ_JBHYKH010000437.1:0-7790 GCF_042741275.1 Streptomyces sp. NPDC058964 | reverse complement strand
ACCCGCCAGCCACGCACACCCGCATGACCATCACCTTCCTGATCCAAAGTCGGTCTTCGAAACCCGAGACGAACCAGTCCGGCCGTCTGTGACATGGGGCAGGCCGTCTGCGACATGGGGAAGGAAGAAGCGCCTTGCTCTCAACTGCCCTTCTCCGTCGTGCGGGCGGACCTGTACACGGCCGTCGTCGCGCTGTTCCAGGCCGCGGCGGCGCCCGTGACGGCCGCCGCTTGCCGCGGGCAGCGGCGCCCGGTTCTGGTCCCGCTTACCGGCACGGTCACGGCCCTGGGCACGCTCGGCTTCTGGGTGAGCCGTGGGATGTCCCGGTGCGTCGCCCTGACCAGCACCGCGTCGCACGCCCTCGTCGGCCCGGGCGTCCGCGTAGTCACTGCTTGCCCGGCCGTTCGAAGAGCTGGAGGATGCCCCCGACGGAGAAGCACAGCGCGCCCAGCAGCGTGCCCCAGTTGGCTACACCGACGTTGACGAGGCTTCCGGTCGCGGGACGGGTGAACGCGGCCAACGCGGAGAGCAGGAAGAGCACCGAACCGATCTGGTTGATCACGACGATCCACCAGCCGAGACTGTGCACGCGGAGTCGGGGCCGGCCGTGGCACACCTCGAGGAGAGCCAGATGCCCCGAGGCCAGGAACAGGAAGCACCCCACCATGTCGGGAGCCCAGATCAGCCTGTTCGCCTGCTGGACCGAAAGTCCGTGAAGGAACGAATCCAGCAGGTTGACGCCGAAGACCACTGTTCCCGCGAACAGCGTGAAGGTGCTCAGCCAATCGATCCGGAAGGGTTCGTAGGTCCACCATCGCCAACGTCCGGTTTCCAGGAAACCGGTCTTGCTGTTCCGGTGGGGAGTGTTGATCGCCTGCAGGAGGGAAGCGTATCCGCCGGTGTTGAAGAACAGACCTCCGGCGAAGTAGACCGAGGCACTCGTCGCGGCACCCGCCCCGAATTGACTGATACCGGCGCCGAGGGCGAACAGGGCTCCGCCGATCGTGAACGCAACAGCCGCGATGGTGTTGAGCCTGCGCAGACGGCGGAGCGCGACTGCGTCCGCGCTCCGCGACCGCGATTCGCGCTCTCCTGCCGCGCGCACGGTGAGTACCCCACGCTTACGAGCCGGACGGGACTCCCAGACCGCGATGCTGGCATCATCTGCCTGCCAGGTCAGCCGTGTGGTGAACGGCCCACATCCCTCGGCATGCTCCTCGAACCGGCTCACTCGGTGACTTCAACGTGCGTGTCGCGGGCTGTCCCGCCACCGCCGGTGGCGATGCCGCCGGTCGGCTCGGGCGCGGAGAAGGGTGGTGCGTCCGGCAGGCACGTGGTTCCGATCGGAGGGAGAGCACCGTCGATGAAGTAGCGGCTCTCGTAATCGTTCACGCAACTGCTGGGGTTGAGCAGCGCGGTGTGCCCGTAGCCGTGGTCGGTGAGCAGACGGGCGTCGGCCAGCTCCCTGGTCATGGCCTGGGCGTCCGCGTACGGAGTGGCGGGGTCGTGGGTGGTGCCGACCACCAGGACGGGGTGTGCCGTCTGCTTGTTCCACGGTCCGCGGTAACGGTTGGCGGCGACCGCCGGCCAGGTGGCACACGGTTCGGCGGCCCAGGTCCAGAAGCGGCCGGTGTCGCCCGCGTGGAGCGCGCTGGCCTCCTCCAGGGCGTGATAGACCCCGGGGTCACGCGGATTGGGGCTGTCGGAGCAGAGTACGGCGCCTCCCTGTTCGTCGCCGGTGTACGGATTGGGGACCGGTGGCGGGGGCAGGGGAGTGGGCTGTCGCGGGACACGGCCCTGCCACAGGTCCTGCAGCCGGCCGGCGAGGTCCGTCCAGCCGGGGTGGACGATGTCGAGTCCGCTCACTGCGTCGCCGACCGTAGCGGCATAGGTCCATGGGCCGACCGGGTGCTCCCGGAGGCGCTTCATCAGCTGGTCGAACTTGTCCCGGGTCGCCTTCGGGCTGCCCGCGGAGAAGGCGCAGTGGTCTGTCGTGACGGATCCGCACAGGGCGAGGAACCGGTCCAGGATCGCCGACGCGCCGCGGTCCGAGCCCATGCGCAGGAACGTCGTGAGCCGGGGGCCGGCGTCGGAGGCGTGGTTCGTCCAGGCCTGCGGGTCTATGTTGCTGTCGATGGTCATGGCGCGGACCTTGCCGGGGAAGAGGTTGGCGTAGGTGGCGCCGAGGAACGAGCCGTACGAGATCCCGAAGTAGGTGAGTTGCGCGTCGCCCACGGCCTGGCGGAGCTGGTCGAGGTCGCGAGCCGTGTCGGCGGTCGACACGTGACGCAGGAGTTCGGGGTCACGTTGCATGCATCGGTTGGCCTGATCCGCGAAGGCGGCGATCCACCTCTTCCGCTCCTTCTCACCGACCGGGAAACCCGCTGGTTTGCTCGACATCCAGGCGCCGGCTTCCTCGGGGCTCGCGAAGCAGTTCACCGCGGTGCTGTTGCCGACCCCGCGGGGATCCCAGCTGACGATGTCGAACCGCTCCCGGACCTCACGCGGGAAGAACTCGTAGTTCTGCGGCATCTGGACCGTCCCGGGGCCGCCGGGGCCGCCGGGATTGAAGAAGAGAGTGCCGATGCGCCGCCCGGGGCCCGTCGCCTTCCGTTTCACGACGGCCAGTTCGATGGTGCGGCCGTCGGGGTTGGCGTAGTCCAGCGGCACCTTCGCTGTCGCGCAGTCGAACCGCTTGCCCTGAACGCAGGGCATCCAGTTCAGCTTCGGGACGGGCACCGAAGGCGTCGGCGTACCGTCGGCCAAGGCGAGATCCGGCCCGGTCAGGGACATCGAACAGGTCACCGTCGCGGCGACCGCCACGGCGAGAGTCCGACGGCCCACTGCCGGCCCGGATATGTGCATGCCCTGTCCCCTTTCACGGCTGGCCCCCTGCTGCGACCCATGCCGCTGGACGTCGGCATGCATCCCCGTCAACCACACCCCGGCCCGGCGCGGCGCGCGAGCCGGCCGCGGCCGAACGGCCGAGCTGCCGACGCCGGGGGAGCGTGGCCGGGGGACCGCGGCGACCGCATGCCACACAAGGCAGCGGAGTTCTTACGAGAAGCTGACGCGGACGCGTACCCCTTGGCGTGGCCCGGACACCACCGGTATCCCTGAGAAGCACGCCATCGTCGCGCCCCGGCTCGCGACGATTCCGCGGTCTTCGGAGGCTGCGACCGCGGATGGGCGCCCCGGAACCCTCCGGGGCGCCTGCGGCGACGGGCGACCAGTCGTGACGGGCGGCCTGTCGTGACGGGCGGCCTGTCGTGACGGGCGGCCTGTCGTGACGGGGTCTTCCTCTCCAGCGGCGGCAGCACCGAACACAGCCCCGGCCCCGCTAGGTCCATGGGCACACCGCACCCCCAGGGGCACCCATGGGTGGACTCAGGGGTCCGGGGGTCGCTCTGCCACGGTCCGCGATCTCAGTAGCCGCCGCTGTTGGAGGGGGTCCCGCCTCCCCCCGTGCTTCCGCCGCCGACGGTGATGTCCGTCTTCATCCCGAGGTCCTTGTGCCCGTCAATCGGGCAGTACACGTCGTAGGAACCCTTCTTCAGCGTGATCTTGAGCTGCCCCGACTGGCCGGGCTGGACGTCGTGCGAGAGCCGAACGTCGCTGCCCTGGCCCTCGACCTCCAGGGAGTGCCCGATGTGCCCGACGTTCTTGACCACGAACGTGTACTCACCGGGCTGGAACGTTTTCGGCGACAGGTCCACCTTGTACTCGGTCAGCTGCACGGACACTGTCGTGCCTGCCGAGTTCTGCGCCGTGTTGGACGGGGCCTGTGCTCCTCCTGAGCCCGAGCCCGTGTTCCCGCACGCGGAGAGCACGGCGGCCAGTGCCACCGCGCACGCCCCCGCCGCCGCTGTGCGCCGATTCAGCCTTCCAGCCATGGCCGGTCCTCCTCGCTGTTCCCTTTCCGCGTCCTGAGCCGCACCGCCCTACGACAGATACGGCTCAGCGCCCTGGAGGGATTGCGATGTGCTGCCGGCCGGTGTCATACGAGGCGTTCAACGGCGGCGTGCAACTGCCCGACGTGGTGTTCGCTCTCCGGCTTCATGAGCACGCTGCGTAAAACCGGCGCCGTCGGTGTCGCGGTCGATCTTGGGGTGGCGGTGGGCGAATGCGTCCGCAGGGGCCCGGAGCGTGCTGACGAAGACGGCGTCGTGGGTGGTCATACCGTCGTCGGGGATGTGCGCCGAGGCGTGATCGATCGGGGAGAGGGCGGCCGGTTCGACGCACGGAAGTAGCTGCCGATGTCGAGCCCAGGCTGCTGGTAGAGGGTCAGAAGATCGGACGAGTCGATGAGCTCGGCCCACTTCAGAGCCGCCCTGCGGCCCACTGCCGGCACGTGCCCCCGCCCCTGCGGGGTGGGCGGCAGCAGATGGCGCGCCAGGGATCCGGCTGGGGTCTCAATGGCCGGGTCAAGAGGCTCCACCGGCCGGTGGTGCTGTCAAACGTCGTGGTCGGCAGCCTCTGCGAGCGCGTCCATGGCGTCGTTGTGGAAGCGGCGTTCGGCGTCGCGGCATGGGGCGTTGAGGAAGGCTCGCTGGGCTTCGCCGAGATCGCAGTTCAGCAGGCCCATGGTCACGAATACGGCTTCCACACCGTGACACCCGTTGTCTTTGAGGAACTGCTGGAGTGTGTCCGTGTCGCCGGATGCCTCCCAGACGGGCCGTGCGGTTTCCCGCATGGCAGCGATGCGCGCTGATCGTTCTGCGTCGAATCCCACCGGACCCACCTTCCTGGTTCGGCCCGGAGCCTATCGCCAGGTAGGCGCGGTGCACTGGCCTTTTCAGGGGGCTTGGGCGACGGGTGGATGGAAGGTGAAGAGTCTGCCGTCGCGCATGAGCGCCCATAGGACATCGACACGTCGGCGGGCGAGGGCGATGACGGCCCGGACGTGCTTGCATCCCTCGGCCCGCTTCTTCAAGTAGTAGTCGCGGTTGGGGGCCTTCGCGGATGACGCTGGCCTGCGCGGACGGATAGAAGACGCGGCGGAGGCGTCGGCCGTAGCGCTTGGGGCGGTGCAGGTTGCCGGTGCGGCGTCCGGAATCAAGTGGAACAGGCACCAGGCCGGCGGCGGCAGCGAGGTGGCCCGCGTCGGCGTAGGCGCTGAGATCATCGGCTGCGACGATGAACTCGGCGCCCAGAATGGGGCCCATACCCGGCAGGGACTCGATGATGTGGGCCAGGGGGTGGGTGCGGAAGGTTCGCCTGATCTGCTGGTCGATGTGCTTGAGCCGGTCGTCCAGGTCGAGGGTCTGCGTGGCGATGTCCGCGGCGATGCCGGCGGCGGCATCCTGACCGGGCAGCGTGACGTGCTGGGTCCTGGCGGCCTGGAGGGCGGTGGCGGCGACTGCGTCGGGGTTGCGGACGTTGTGTCCCTTGAGCCATGCGGTGAGGCGGGCTTGGCCGTGGCGGCGTATGGCTGCCGGGGTTTGGTGGCCGGTGAGCAGGATGAGCGCGCCTTTGTGGTCGGCGTAGTCGAAAGCCCGTTCCAGGGCGGGGAAGATCCCGGTGAGAATGTCGCGGAGCCGGTTGAGCATGCGGACCCGGTGGGCGATCATGCCGGTGCGGTGGGCGGTCAGCAGAGACAGATCGGCTGCCAGCTGGGCGGGAACCTCGATGGAGGGGAAGTCCCGCCGCATGCGGGCGGTGTCTGCGATCACGTAGGCGTCCCGGGCATCGGTCTTGGCTTCACCGCGGTAGGAGCCGGACATCCGGTTGACCGTCCGGCCGGGAACGTAGACGGCCTGTTGCCCGTGGGCGGCGAGTAATGCCGGCAACAGCGCAGACGCGGTGCCGGCGATGTCAACGGCCCAGTGCACCTGGTCGGAGAGGGTGAGGATCTCGCCGAGAGCGGTCAAAATCGCGCTCTCGTCGTTGAGGACCTTCTTGCTCCAGATCGTCACCCCGGTTTCGTCGACCCCGGCAAGCCGGTGATGGGCTTTCCCGGCGTCGATCCCGACCCAGAGGCGGATCAGATGCTCGGCCATGTGCGTCTCCTCGGTTCAGGCAGTGTGCCGTTCGGCCCGAGGAACACCCGCCGTCAGCTCCGTAAACAGCGATCAATGCGCAGATCTCCATCAGCGGCCAGGCATACCGAAGAACGGGGCGGCCACTCCACCGGAGCCACTTGGGCAAGCGACTTCAGAGCCACACCCCACTCTTCCGGACCGCCGGACAACCTACGGAGCGACTTTGGCCCGTCCGCTCCCGCCGGCAGCGGGGAGAAGCCGCCGTGCGCGGCATCCACGTCGGCCCGGGCTCCGTAGCGCCGGCAGCGCCCGGCGCCCGGGGGCGATCGCACCCGGTCCGGTGGTCCCGGTGGAGAGCACGGCAGTGCCCACCCGGGCCTCGGCGCTGTAGGTGACTCCCTTGCCGGGGTGACTCTCCCGGGCGATTGACGAGCCGTGAGTCCCCGGCCGTCGGCCGCCGTCGGCCTCAGCGGCTCACGGCTGTCACCCGCTCGACACGTGACAGCTTCTCGGGATTGCGCACGACGTAGAGCCCGGTGATGAGGCCGTCTTCGACGCGCACCGCCATCACGGTGTCGATCTCCCCGTTGAGCCGGACCAACAGCGCCGGGTAGCCATTGACCTGCACCGGCTGCAGCGACATCGTGCCCGCGATCCTGCTCAGCACGTGTGCCACCTTGTCGGCTCCCACCACGGGCGCCAGCGCGGCCCGCACCACTCCGCCACCGTCGCTGAGGAAGACGACGTCCGGCGCGAGGGCGTCGAGCAGGCGTTGCAGATCGCCCGTCTCGATCGCTCGTTGGAACGCGTCGAGGGCGTCGCGGGTCTCGGCCGGGGAGACGACCTCGCGCGGTCGGCGCGCGGCGACGTGCGCCCGTGCCCGGTGGGCGATCTGGCGGACCGCGGCCGGGTTCTTGTCCACGGCTTCCGCGATCTCGTCATAGGCGAGGTCGAAGACCTCGCGGAGCACGAACACGGCACGCTCGGTCGGCGTGAGCGTCTCCAGGACCAGCAGCATCGCCATCGAGACACTGTCGGCCAGTTCGACGTCCTCGGCCACATCGGGAGCGGTCAGCAGTGGTTCGGGCAGCCAGGGGCCGACGTAGGACTCCCTGCGGCGAGCGAGCGTGCGCAGCCGGCCCAGGGCTTGCCGGGTGGTGATCCGCACCAGGTACGCACGTTCGTCTCGCACGGTGTCGAGATCGACGTCCGCCCACCGCAACCAGGTCTCCTGCAGGACGTCCTCGGCGTCGGCGGCTGAACCGAGCATCTCGTAGGCGACGGTGAAGAGCAGGTTGCGCTGAGCGACGAACGATTCGGTGGCGCGGTCCCGGTGTCCGCCATGAGCGTGCGGCCCGGCCGTGTCCGTAGTTCGCTCACTGCGCTCGCCCATGCCTGGCTCCTGCCCGTCTTCTCGCGGTTGCCCGTGTCGCACACAAGACGCCGGTCCCAGCCGCCGTGTGACACCTCCGGCCGGTGGCACACGTCACATTCCCGTGCTGTCACAAGGACCGGCTCGCCGGCATCTCGTGTTCGTCCAGTGCAACGGCACGGGACGTCACGAGTGAGGAGCGGTCATGGAACCCCGTTTCAACCTGATGACCAACGAGATCGGCGCCAAGTTCGCCAAGCGGTTCGGCAACGCCAGCCTGGTGATCGCCCGCATCTCCAAGGACGCCCAGCACGCCGTCCTGGCCGCCGAGGACCGCGACTTCTACACCGAGTCCGCCATCGACCCCGCGGCCATGGTCCGCGCCGGCTGGAACACCGCCACCGGCAAGGGCAAGCAGTCCGGCTCCACCATCACCC
>NZ_JBHYKH010000436.1:0-7814 GCF_042741275.1 Streptomyces sp. NPDC058964 | reverse complement strand
GCAGCCGGGAGGGGCTGCGGGCGGCGCTCCGGGCCACCGCGGCGTCGGCGGCCCGTACCTCGCGCATACCGTGCCCGAACGCCTCGGTGGCCAGCCGGACGGCCTCCGGTGATCCCGCCGTGCACAGACGGGCGTACGACAGCACCGTGTCCCAGCACTCGGCGAACAGCGCGGCCTCGGCGGCGTCCTGCGGGCTCGGCGGGTCGGACATCGGACTCCTGCATCCACGGGCGAGGCCAACTCGTCACGCGATCGGCGGAGTTGGCGACCGGTGTCGCGGCAAGCGCAGAGCTTGGCACGTCCGCGGCAGGGCTGACAAGCGCCCGGTCACACCTCCACAGGCGCGTCCTCCGGGAGGCTGTCCATGAAGGAGCTGACGGAGAAGACCGCGTTGCCGGCACCGGGCGGGCCGTAGCCGGGGGGCGAGGAGAGGCCGAAGTCCTCCATGGTCTGCCGGTAGGCCTGGAGCAGGCGGATGTGGTACTCCAGCGGCGCGCCCTGCGGGTTGGCCTTGCCCAGCGGGGTGGTGGGCTCGGGGCACCAGGTGGTGAAGCGGGGCGTGATGCCGTGCGACATGAAGAAGCGCAGGCCCTCGGTGGTGGAGTCGATGGCCTCGTCGACCGTCTTGAAGCCGAACGGCTCGGCCATCTCCACGCCCGCCACGAAGTTGGGGATGACGTTGCGCGCACCGAAGACGTCCGCCGAGTCGAGGATGCGCCGGTGCCACTCGTCGCGGCCGACGTAGCGCTCCTTGCCGGGGCAGTACAGCTCGAACAGGCGGCGGTCCCACACCTCGTAGTTGGGGTGGTAGATCTGCACGCCGTAGTCCTTGAACCGCTGGACGTCGTCCTTCGGCAGTGCCTGGGCGACCACCTTGCCGATCCACCGGCCGGGGAAGCGTTCCTCGATGGCCTTGGCGTAGTGGCCGTAGAAGTCGGCCTCGTCACGGCCCGCGACCTTCGAGGTGACGGCGCCGCCGGTGAGCGTGTAGGCCGTGGACGCCTTCTGGGTGTCGTACCGGTCGATGATCTCCAGCGCCTCGAGGACCTCGTCGACGTCCTTCACGCCGGTGTAGGGCCGTCCGGCCGCCTTGTGCTGGCGCCAGTTGTGGTTGATGTCGCAGTACTGGCACTCCTCCTTGGCGCCGAAGTACTGGCACACCCGGAAAACGGTCAGATAGATCAGGTAGCCCCACTGGATGGTGGGGGCCACCTCCATCACGGACTTCCCGTTGGAGAGGGTGTGCCGGTAGTACTCGGGCATGGGCGGCACGCCCACGTCGGCGATCCGCTTCCCGTCGAGATAGAGCCCGAGGAGCCCCTCGTCGTCGGCGGCGACCCGGTACGGCGAGGACGGGTTCACCCGCACCGACACGACGGTCCGCCGCAGGTCGTAGGGCCCGCCGGTGAGGATGATCTCCTCCGGGGGCCGCCTGAGCGCGGCCTCGCCCAGTTCCGGCAGGGTGCCGTGGTCGAAGGAGAAGATGAAGTACGACTTCGGCTTGACCTCGCCGCTCTCGTTGTCGGAGAGCGCGGACGCGTCGAAGGCGACCCCGCCCCGGAGCAGGTCCTCCTTGAAGACGGCTTCCCGCGGTACGTGCGGGAACCTCTCCATCAGATCCTCGACCAGCGCGGTGCGGCTGCCCATCCCGTGTCTCCTCCCGGCTCAGGCGTTCGACTCCTCACGGTATGCCCCCGCCTGCGCGTCAGCCGTGCCGGGTCCCCTCGCGCCGTGCCACGTGTCCTGGTACGGGGATGTCCGGCGGCAGCGCCGGGTCGGCGACCGGGGCGCCCCAGACCGAGGTCAGCGGGAGGGTTCCGGCCCACAGGCCCAGCGCCGCGTCGGGCCCGTCGCCGTCTTCGGGCGCACCGGTGCGGATCTTGACGGAGGCCTCCTCGAGGGAGAGGGCGAGGAGGGCGGTGGCGGCGAGTTCCCTGCGGTTCGGCTGCCGGGCGTACGACCACTGGCCGGGCGTCGCGTGCTCGGTGAGCCGGCGCAGGCCCGCGAGCTTCTCCTCGGGGTCGGTGATCCTGCGGGCCTCGCCGTGGATCACGGCGCTGCGGTAGTTGACCCCGTGCTCGAAGACGGACCGGGCCAGGACCAGCCCGTCGACGTGGGTGACGGTGACGCACACGGGCGTGCCGCCCGCGAGGCTGCGGCTGGCCACGGACCCGTGGACGTAGAGCCATCGCTCGTCCCGCCCGTAGACGGTCGGCACGACCAGCGGCCGCCCCTCGAGGACGACACCGAGGTGGCAGACGAAACCGGCGTCCAGGATCGCGTTCAGGTCGGCCCGGTCCAGGCTGCCCTGCTCGCGCAGGCGGCGATGGCGCGTGAGACCGGTGACGGGAAGGCCGGTGGCCGGCGAGTCGGACGTCATACCTCACACGCTACCGATATCGCAGGTGTGACACCAGAAAATTGCCGATTGCGATATCCGCTACGTTAAGGACAACGAAATCCGCAGTCAGCGGTCAGCTCGCCCCGGCCCTCCGTGTCGAATCGCGCAGCACCACATGCGTGCCGAGGACCAGGTGCGGGCCGTCCGGCAGCTCGTCGCGGTGCAGCGCGAGGCGGACTGCGGTGCGGCCCAGTTCCTCCTGCGGGACGTGCACGGTGGTCAGGGAGGGGTGCACGTCGAGGGCGAGGGGGATGTCGTCGTACCCCGCGACGGCGACATCGTCCGGGATGCGCCGGCCGGCCTCGCGCAGGGCCTGGACCGCGCCGGCGGCGATCATGTCGGTGGCGGCGAAGACCGCGGTGAACTCCCTTCCGGACGAGAGGAGTTCACGGGTGGCCCGGTAGCCGTACGCGCGGGAGAAGGTGCCGTCGGCGATCAGCTCGGGGTCGGGTGTCAGCCCGAGGAGTTCGTGGGCCCGGGTGAAGCCGGCGACGCGCTGACCGCTGGTGGACAGGCCCGGCACCCGGCCGAGGTGGGCGATGCGCCGGTGTCCGGAGGCCAGGAGGTGGGTGGTGAGGGCGAAGGCGCCGCCCTCGTTGTCGTAGTCGACGACGGTGGCGGGCACGCCGGGACCGAGCGGCGGGCGGCCGACCAGGACCAGCCGGGAGCCCGCCCGGTCCAGGGCGTGCGCGAAGTGAGTCATGCGCTCCCGGTAGGCCCTGTCCTCCCAGGCCCCGCCCACCACGATCACCGCGTCGGCACGCTGCTCGCGCATGGTGTCGACGACGGACAGGACGCGCCGCGGATCGCCGTGCGTGGTGCACAGCATGCACAGCCGGCCCTCCTTCGAGGCCTCCTCCTCCACGCCGCGGGCGATGTGGGCGCAGAAGGCACCGGTGACGTCGTCGAGCACGACGGCGACGGTCTTGTCGGTGGCGCCGCCGAGGGCCCGGGCGTGGGCGTTGACCACGTAGTCGAGCTCGCGGATGGCCGTCAGGACCCTGGCGCGGGTGGTCGCGGCGACCGGGTAGGTACCGCCCAGGACCCGGGAGACGGTCGACGCGGAGACTCCGGCGCGCGCCGCGACGTCCCGCACGGTCGAGGCGCCCCCGCGCACCGCGGGCCGCGTCCGCTTCACCACGTCCCGGCCCCCTCCGTCGTGTGTCCGGGCCGTCCCGCGAGGCGTGCGCCCCTCACGCCGCCCGCTCGAGGACGGCCGGGTCGACGGCGTGTGCCGGCGCGCGCCCGGCCCGCAGCCGTTCGGCCTCCTCCGCGACCGTCATGCCGAGCCGGGCCAGCTCGTTGCCCTGGGATCCGGCGAGATGCGGGGTGATGAAGGCGTTGGGCAGGTCGAAGAGGGGCGAGTCGGCGGGCAGCGGCTCCGGGTCGGTGACGTCGAGGACGGCGCTCAGGCGTCCGGCGCGGAGCTCCTCGACGAGGGCGTCGTGGTCGACCAGGGCACCACGGGCGGTGTTGATCAGCACCGATCCGGTGGGCATCAGGGCGAGCTCGCGGCGGCCGAGGAGGTGCCGGGTCTCCGGGGTGTGCGGGGCGTGCACGGTGACGGTGTCCGAGGTGCGCAGCAGGTCGTCGAGCGGCAGCAGGGGGACGCCGAGCCGGGCGGCCTCCGGCTCGTCGACGTACGGGTCGGCCAGGCTCACCCACAGGTCGTACGGGCGCAGCAACTCGATCAGCCGGCGGCCGATGCGGGAGGCACCCACGATGCCGACGCGGCGGCCGTAGTTGCCGATGCCGGGGACGATGTCGCCGTAGGGGAAGGCGCGGCGGTCGCGGAGCCGGTCGCGGAAGGCGAGGACGCCCTTTCCGGCGAGCAGGATCATCGCGAGGGTGTACTCGGCCACGGGCAGCGCGTTGGCGGCGGCCGCCGAGGAGACCGTGATGCCGCGCCGCCAGACCTCGGGTGTGGTGAAGCCCTTGACCGAGCCGGCCGCGTGCAGCACCGCGCGCAGTGCGGGGGCCGCGTCCAGGGCCGCCGCGTCCAGAGGGGGGCAGCCCCAGCCGGTGATGAGGACCTCGGTGCGGGCGAGCGTCCTCCGCACCCGGGCGTCTGTGAAATCCTGTGCCACCGGAGTGGTATCGATTTCCACGCTCTCGCGCAGTCGCGCGAGCACCTGCGGCGGGAAGACGTGCGGCACGTTCTCGGCTTTCATGGCGAACATGGCCTGGAGACGCTCGGGCAAGGAAGTGACCTTCCGGCTCGGTGAGGCGCTGATAGCAACCGTTCTCTACGGTAGGTGTCGGCAAATGAGAGGGTCAACGGACATGCACTCACCGGGAGGGTGGACAGGGATGGCGGAGACGGTCACCAACTGGGCGCGCAACATCAGCTACACGGCGAAGGAGTTCCACCGCCCGGGCTCCCTCGACGCGCTCAGGGCCCTGGTGGCCGCAAGCGCGAGTGTGCGGGTGCTGGGCAGCGGCCACTCCTTCAACGAGATCGCCGACCCGGGGTCCGAGGGCGTGCTGCTGTCGATCGCCGATCTGCCGCCGTCGACCGACGTGGACACCGCGGCCCGCACGGTACGGGTCTCGGGCGGTGTCCGGTACGCGGAACTGGCCCGCGCCGTGCACGCGTACGGCCTCGCCCTGCCCAACATGGCGTCCCTTCCGCACATCTCGGTGGCCGGCTCGGTGGCGACCGGCACCCATGGCTCGGGGGTCGGCAACGGCTCGCTCGCGGCGCCGGTGCGCGAGGTGGAGCTGGTCACGGCGGACGGCTCGACGGTGACGATCGCCCGGGGCGAGGAGCGTTTCGACGGGGCCGTGACCTCCCTCGGCGCGCTCGGCGTGGTCACGGCGCTCACCCTCGACCTGGAGCCGGCGTACGAGGTGGAGCAGTACGTCTTCACCGAACTCCCCCTCACCGGGCTGGACTTCGAGCGGGTGGCGGCCTCGGCCTACAGCGTGAGCCTGTTCACCGACTGGCGGGAGCCGGGCTTTCGGCAGGTGTGGCTCAAGCGGCGCACCGACCAGCCGCCGGTGGACTTCCCGTGGGCCGCGCCGGCGACCGAGGCGCTGCACCCGGTGCCGGGGATGCCCGCGGTCAACTGCACGCAGCAGTTCGGGGTGCCGGGTCCGTGGCACGAGCGGCTGCCGCACTTCCGGGCGGAGTTCACGCCGAGCAGTGGGGACGAGTTGCAGTCGGAGTATCTGCTGCCGCGGCCGGCCGCGCTCGACGCGCTGCACGCGATCGACGGCGTCCGGGAGACCGTCGCCCCCGTGCTGCAGACCTGCGAGGTGCGTACGGTCGCCGCCGACCCCCAGTGGCTCAGCCCGGCCCATGGACGTGACTCGGTCGCCCTGCACTTCACCTGGACCGACGACACGGCGGCGGTGCTCCCGGTGGTCCGCCGGGTGGAGGAGGCGCTGGCCGCCTTCGATCCGCGCCCGCACTGGGGCAAGGTCTTCACCGTCCCGGCGGCGGAACTCCGTCGGCGGTACCCCCGTCTCGCCGATTTCCGCGCCCTGGCCCAGGAACTCGATCCCGGCCGCAAGTTCGCCAACACCTTCGTACGGGAAGCTCTGGGTGAAGGCACTTTGTAAACCCCATTTCCTAACCCCTTGTCGAAAGCCCTTCGCGACCCATAGCCTTGCGCCGCGCCGGTGCCGTCGTACTCCGGCACGGACGGCAGGGCCGGGAGGGCCGGGAGGGCCGGGAGGGGCAGCTCGGTGAAGCGCACATCACGTGACATCCGCACCGCGAACCGCTACGAGGTGCTGCGCCAGATCATCGCCGCGTCACCGACCTCCCGTCAGGAGCTGGCGGCCGCCACCGGGCTGAGCCTGGCCACGGTCGCCACGCTCGTCGGCGAGCTGCTCGACCTCCGCATGATCACGGAGGTCGGCTTCGAGGACTCGGCCGGAGGCCGGCCCCGGGGTCTCGTGGCCGTCAACGCGCCCGGAGGCGCACTGATCGGCGTCGACATCGCGGAGACGTACGTCCACGTCGAGTTGTTCGACCTCGCGCTGAACGTCCTGGCCCGCGCCGACGAGGACATTCTCACCTGATATAGCCGCCCGGAGCAGGTGTTCGGCCATGTCGCGGCGGCCGTCGGCTCGGTGGTCGCGCAGGCGGGGGTCGAGGCGGCGCGGGTGCTCGGGGTCGGGGTGAGCGTGCCGGGCCAGGTGGACCGTGACACGGGCGTCGCCGAGTACGCGCCCAACTGGGACTGGCACGACGTGCCGCTGCTCGACCTGCTCTCCGAGCACATCGCGTACCCCCTGTACCTGGACAACCCGCTGCGCGCCTGCGCGGTCGCCGAGCTGTGGTTCGGGGCCGCGCGGGGGCGCGGGGACGCCGTGGTGGTCAACCTCGGCACGGGAGTCGGCGCCGGTCTGGCGCTCGGCGGCGGGCTGCACCGGGGCGTCAGCAACAGCGCCGGCGAGTGGGGGCACACCACGCTCGTCCTGGACGGACGGCTGTGTCACTGCGGCAACCACGGCTGTGTGGAGACGTACGTCGGCGCGCCCGGCATCATGCAGAACCTGCGTGAACTGAGTCCGCAGAGCGCACTGCTGCACCCCGGTGACCAGACGGCCACGATCGACGCGCTGGCCCGCGGGGTCGCCGCGAGCGACCCGGTGGCGGTCAAGGTGGTCCGGGACACCGCACGCTACCTGGGCGCCGGCATCTCCGACCTGATCAACCTCCTCAACCCCGAGGTGGTCGTGCTCAGCAGCTGGGTCGCCGCCCGGCTCGGTGAGCCGCTGCTCGGCGAGGTGCGCGAGGCCGTCGCCCGGCACGCGCTGCGGCGGCCGCTGGCCGCCACCGAGATCGTCCTGTCCCCGATCCCCACCGACCCGGTGTCCCTCGGCGCGGCGACGTTCGCGCTGGAGGGGACGTTGCAGTCGGTCGGGCAGAGGAACAGCACCAAGCGCACCGCGCCTGTCAGGAGCCGTACCGCACCGCCTTCATGACCCCGGAAGGGGTGCAGTCCTGACGCGCACCGACAGATCCTTCCTCGCGACCGCCGCAGCCGCGCCGGCCGTCACGGGGGCCCTGCTCACCGCCCCGCACGCGGGCGCCGCCATGCCGCGGCGGCGCGGTCGTCGTACGACGCGAGGGGCGCCCTGAAGGGCGCCGACGGCCATCCGGTGGCCGGGAGTCCGGGCCTCGCCGCCTCGGCCTCGTACACCGGCGAAGGCACACAGCGCTGGTTGCCGAACTCCAGCGGCCGGATCGTCAAAGAGGCG
Source organism: Streptomyces sp. NPDC058964 (assembly GCF_042741275.1). Lineage (NCBI taxonomy): Bacteria > Bacillati > Actinomycetota > Actinomycetes > Kitasatosporales > Streptomycetaceae > Streptomyces > Streptomyces sp. NPDC058964. The sequence continues at coordinate 199 of NZ_JBHYKH010000436.1, read as the reverse complement.
TCGGGCCGGTGTCCGGCCGTCGGCGGGCAGGCGACCGCCGACGGCAGCGGTGTGATCCTCCACAGCCCCAACGGCGGCGCCGACGAGGCCTGGAACAGCCGGTGACACCCCCTTCGGCCCAGTGGGGCGGGGGGGAGACCCCCCCCCCCGGCGCCCGCCCCCCCCCGCCCCCCCGCGCCGGGCGGGGGAGGGGGGCGGC
>NZ_JBHYKH010000435.1:2978-7817 GCF_042741275.1 Streptomyces sp. NPDC058964 | reverse complement strand
CACGCCGGGGGCGCCGGGGGCGCCCGGCGCCCCGGCGCGGGGGGGGGGGGCGGGCGCGGGGGGGGGAGCCGGGGTGGGTTTCGACACCGCCGTGCTCGTCGACGCCGTCGACCGGCAGGTGGGCCTCGAGGCGCTCGCCGGGCCCGGGACGCCGATCCTGACGGTCACCGAGCCGACCGAGACCGCGACCGCCGCGGCCTTCGCGCACACCGCGGTGCTGGCCGGGCGCCCGGGCAACGCCGCACCGCTCGCCGAGGCCGGGCGGCTCTTCGGACGGCTGGCGCACCTCCTGGACGCCGTGGAGGACAGGGAGTCCGACGCCGCGTCAGGAGCCTGGAACCCCCTCACCGCGACCGGCACCTCCCTCACCGAGGCCCGCAGACTGGCCGACGACGCGCTGCACGGCATCCGGCTCGCGCTGCGCGAGGTCGAGTTCGTGGACGCCAAGCTGGCGCATCTGCTGCTCGCGCACGAACTGCGCCGCTCGGTGGACCGGGCGTTCGGGACCACGTCCTGCGGGCACGCGCACGCGCCCGAGGCCTCCTTCGGGCCGCCGCAGGGCCCATACGCGCCCCAGGCACCGGGGAACCCCTACGGCACTCCCTTCGGCGGCGAGCCGCCGCGCCCGGACAAGCGGGGCTTCTGGGCCGGCTGCGCGGCCGCCATCGGGCTGTGCTGCACCTGCAAGATGTGCTGCGCCGAGGAGTACGAGGGGCCCTGGTCGCGGAAGAAGCGTGAGGGCTGCCTCAGTGACTGCGACTGCGACTGCGACGGCTCGTGCTGCGAAGCCTGCCAGTGCTGCGAGTGCTGTGAGTGCTGCTCCTGCTGCGACTGCGGGCTGTGACCGCGGACTGCCGGGTTCCCCGCGTTCCCCGGTCGCGGGGATGGGCCGTCAGTTCCTCAGCTCCGGCGGGGAGATCCGCGACTCGTCGATCACCGATCCCGTGGTCCCCCGCTTCTCGAGGGCCTTCTCGTTCGTCCCGTCCGCGATGAGTCCGTTCACCGGCCCGGAAGTTCGGGCGCCAGTTCGGTGCCCCTCTCGAAGGCGAAGCCGACGTCGAGGCGGTGGAACCACTCGTGAGGAACTTCAGGTCCGGCTGCCGGGCGACCGCGTGGCGCAGGCCGTTGATGGTGGACATCACGACGTCGCCGCGGCTTTGCTGCACGGAGGACCAGGTCGCGCCCGCCCCGATGGCGTCGCTGTGCGTCTGCACGGTGCAGGCCTTCTCGCCGGCATCGGTGCAGACGTGCTTGTTCTCCTCCGGCGTGGCCTCGAAGGTGGTGCCGGCGTGCGCTTCGCCGACCGCTTCGTCTGCCCTTTCCCGCCACAAGGAACAGGCCGGACGTCACCATCGGGGCGGGGGAGCGCACTCTGGTCCGAGACCTTCGCCGGAAAACCCGAGCCCCGTGGGGCAATCGGGGATCGGGAAGCGATGACAGAGCGTCAAGTGGCCCGGAACTGAGCGATATCGCACACGGTCGGCACAGATCGCACACAGTCGCACGGCCGAAAGGCGCCCTTGCGTCTACCGGCCGTTCGGCCGAATACTCCCCCTCAGCGCTTGTCAGGGGCATACGTGTTCGGATCCGAGCGCCCTCCCTGGCTGCGCCTCACGGGCCCCGACCCCACGCGGGCCCCCGACTTCCCCTGGGAGGGAACGAAAAGTGAGGATCAAGCGCACCATTCCCCACAGCGGTATCGCGAGACGGACCCGGCTGATCGCCATGGTCTCCGGATTCGTGGCCGCGGCCGCGTTCGCCGCCCCCACCGCGAGCGCCAGCGACGCCCCGACGTTCAGCGCCAGCCAGCTCACCAGGGCGAGCGACTCCGTCCTGAAGGCCGACATACCCGGCACGGCCTGGGCGGTGGACGGCAAGTCCAACCGCGTCGTCGTCACCGTCGACAGCACCGTCTCCAAGGCCGAGATCGCCAAGATCAGGCGCCAGGCGGGGACCACCTCCGGGGCCCTCACCATCAAACACACCCCCGGCAGGTTCAACAAACTGATCACCGGCGGCGACGCCATCTACGGCGGTTCCTACCGCTGCTCGCTCGGCTTCAACGTGCACAGCGGGAGCACGTACTACTTCCTGACCGCCGGCCACTGCGGTGAGGTCGCCTCCACCTGGTACAGCAACTCCTCCCACAGCACGGTGCTGGGCACCAACGTCGGCTACAGCTTCCCGACGAACGACTTCGCGCTGGTGCGCTACACCAACTCGTCGATCGCGCACCCGAGTGCGGTCGGCGGCCAGACCATCACCAGCGCCGCCACGCCGAGCGTGGGCACGACGGTCTACCGTCGCGGCTCCACCACCGGTACCCACAGCGGCCGGGTCACCGCGCTGAACGCCACGGTCAACTACGGCGGCGGCGACATCGTCTACGGCATGATCCAGACCACGGTCTGCGCCGAGGGCGGCGACAGCGGCGGTCCGCTCTATGCGGGTACCGTCGCCTACGGTCTGACCTCCGGCGGCAGCGGCAACTGCACCTCCGGCGGTACGACCTTCTTCCAGCCGGTCACCGAGGCGCTGAGCTACTACGGAGTGAGCGTCGGCTGACGGTTCCTCCGTTTCGGCCCGTGTGGCCCCCGCACGCAACCGGCGTGCGGGGGCTCCCTCTTGTCCGGGTCGGGGAGTTACCTTCGAAGTACGGGAGGTGCTCTCCCGAACACTCCCACTTCGGACCCCTGGGGGCCGGCATGGTCGAGGAGCTGGTGGCGGCGGGCGGGACCCTCGTGGCCGCCGGAGCGGTGTACGTGATGGCGGCGGCCCGGGTCGTCAAACAGTACGAGCGGGGCGTGGTGTTCCGGCTCGGCAGGCTGCGCCCCGAGGTGCGCGGCCCGGGGTTCACCATGATCGTCCCCTTCGTGGACCGGCTCCAGAAGGTCAACATGCAGGTCGTGACGATGCCGGTGCCCGCGCAGGAGGGCATCACCCGGGACAACGTGACCGTGCGGGTGGACGCGGTGGTCTACTTCAAGGTGACCGGGGCGGCCGAGGCGGTCGTACGGGTCGAGGACTACCGGTTCGCGGTGTCGCAGATGGCGCAGACCTCGCTCCGGTCCATCATCGGCAAGAGCGAGCTGGACGACCTGCTGTCCAACCGTGAGAAGCTCAACCAGGGCCTGGAGTTGATGATCGACAGCCCGGCCGTGGAGTGGGGCGTCACCATCGACCGCGTCGAGATCAAGGACGTGTCGCTGCCCGAGACCATGAAGCGGTCCATGGCCCGGCAGGCCGAGGCCGACCGTGAGCGGCGGGCCCGGGTCATCAACGCGGACGCCGAGCTGCAGGCCTCGAAGAAGCTGGCGGAGGCGGCCCAGCAGATGGCGGACACGCCCGCCGCGCTGCAACTGCGGCTGCTGCAGACGGTGGTGGCGGTCGCCGCCGAGAAGAACTCCACGCTGGTCCTGCCGTTCCCGGTGGAGCTGCTGCGGTTTCTGGAGAAGGCGCAGCAGCAACTGCCCCCGACAACCGGAGGATCGAATTCAGGCCAGGGCTAGACGTCACTGTGTGCTGAGGAGTTACTCGCTCGTAGTATTTGCAGTGCGAATTCTCCTGGGGTGACTGCGAACGACCGGAGGTGCAGGGGGCGCACGGTCTCCCCGTACGCGCGTCCTGAAGTCGACCTTGTGTGCTCCCAGTGGGACTAGGAATAGTTGGCGCCCGTCAACCAGCCTTCCGGTCCGTGAGGTCCCCACAACCTCCCGGTCCGACCCCCCACAGGAGGACGCGAGTTGAAGCATCGACGCATACCCCGGCGGCGGGCCGCCGTGGCGGGTGCGGGAATCGCCGCACTGGTCGCCGCGGGAGTCACTTTGCAGAATGCGAACGCCAGTGAGCCGGCCGGGGCCTCCGTGCCCCGGATCCTGTCGGCCCCGGCGGCCGGAAAGCTCGCCACCACGCTCGCCGACGGCCTCGGCGCGGACGCGGCGGGTACGTACTACGACGCGAAGACGAAGAGTCTCGTCGTCAACGTGCTCGACGCGACGGCCGCCAAGGCCGTCGAGAAGGCCGGAGCCAAGGCCAGACTCGTCACCAACTCCCTGGCCGAGCTCGAGGGCGCCCGTACGATGCTGAAGAAGGACGCGACCATCCCCGGCACCTCGTGGTCGACCGACCCGGTCACCGACAAGGTCGTCGTCACCGCCGACAGGACCGTGTCGAAGGCCGGGTGGGCCAAGCTCGCCAAGGTGGTCGACGGGCTCGGCGGCACGGCGGAACTCCAGCGCTCGAAGGGGGAGTTCAAGCCCCTCGTCGCGGGCGGCGACGCCATCTCCGGCTCGGGCGGACGCTGCTCGCTCGGCTTCAACGTGGTCAAGGACGGGCAGCCGTACTTCCTGACCGCGGGGCACTGCACCGCGTCCATCTCCACCTGGTCGGACCCGTCCGGCAACGTGATCGGGAAGAACGAGCAGTCCAGCTTCCCGGGCAACGACTTCGGCCTGGTCAAGTACACCTCGGACACCGCCCACCCGAGCGAGGTCGACCTCTACAACGGCTCCGCCCAGCAGATCACGGGCGCCGCCGAGGCCACCGTCGGCATGAAGGTCACCCGCAGCGGCTCGACCACCCAGGTGCACGACGGCAAGGTCACCGGGCTGAACGCCACCGTGAACTACTCGGAGGGCACGGTCAGCGGTCTCATCCAGACCGACGTCTGCGCCGAGCCCGGTGACAGCGGCGGCTCGCTCTTCTCGGGCAGCAACGCGATCGGGCTGACGTCCGGTGGCAGCGGTGACTGCACCTCCGGCGGAGAGACCTTCTTCCAGCCGGTCACGGAGGCGCTGTCCGCGACGGGCACGCAGATCGGCTGACCCGCACCACGAGTCC
>NZ_JBHYKH010000435.1:0-2968 GCF_042741275.1 Streptomyces sp. NPDC058964 | reverse complement strand
CCCGGCGGGCCCCCAATACGCGATCCCCCCCCCACCCGGTCCCTGGGCTGCCCCCCCCCCGGCGGGGGGGGGGGCACTCCCGCGCGCTCCGGACGTTTGCGCAGGTGGGACACGCTCCGACGGAAGTCGCACAGGTGTTCGGAAATGGAGGTATGGTGGGTGTCGGGGTAGGGAACTGATGTTCGAGAGCTGGTCGGGGCTCACGAGTGCGGGAGGTGCGTGTGCCGGGTTTCACGCATCTGCACACCGTCTCCGGGTTCTCCCTGCGGTACGGGGCCTCGCACCCGGAGCGGCTCGCCGAGCGCGCCGCCGAGCGGGGCATGGACGCCCTCGCCCTGACCGACCGCGACACCGTCTCCGGCACGGTCCGCTTCGCCAAGGCCTGCGCCAAGGCGGGTGTCCGTCCGCTGTTCGGCGTCGAGCTGGCGGTGGAGGGGCCCGCGCGGGTGCGGGAGGACGACTCCGTACGGCGGGAAAGGCGCCGTACCCCCGTACGCGGCGGCGCCTTCGTCGACGAGTCGGCGCCCCGCGCGACCTTCCTCGCCCGGGACGGCGCCCGCGGCTGGGCCGACCTGTGCCGTCTGGTCACCGACGCCCACTCCCCCAAGTTCTCGGCTTCGCTCGAACAGGGGGGACCCTCATCCGCGGGCACCCCCCTCCTGACCTGGTCCGGCAACCACGCCGACGGTCTGACCGTCCTGCTGGGCCCCGCCTCCGACGTCGGCCGTGCCCTCGCCGCCGGGCGCCCGGACCGCGCGGCCCGGCTGCTCGCCCCCTGGCGCGAGGTCTACGGCGACGCCCTGCGGCTGGAGGCCGTCTGGCACGGCCGCACGGGCACCGGCTCCGGCTCCCTGCGCCTGGCCGCCCGCACCGTGGGCTTCGCCGCCGAGCAGGGGATCCGCCCGGTGCTCAGCAACGCCGTCCGGTACGCCGACCCCGGCCAGGGCCCGGTCGCCGACGTCCTGGACGCCGCCCGCCGGCTCGTCCCGATCGACCCGGCCAAGGAGCTGGACTCCGGAGAGGCCTGGCTCAAGGACGCGGACGTCATGCTCGGGGTCGCCGAGCGGATCGTGGAGGCCGCGGGCTACCGGCGCGACACCGCCCACCGCCTGCTGGAACAGACCCGGGCGACGGCCGCCGAGTGCCTGGTCGACCCCGAGGACGACCTCGGCATCGGCACGGTCCACTTCCCCGAGCCGCACCTAGTCGGCGCCGGCCGCCGCACCGCCCAGCGGGCGCTGGCCTCGCGGGCGGCGGCGGGGATGGTGCTGCGCGGCTACACCGGGAAGCGCGCCTACTGGGAGCGGATGCACCGTGAGCTGGACATCATCGCCCACCACGGCTTCGCCTCCTACTTCCTCACGGTCGCCCAAGTGGTGGACGACGTGAGGGAGATGGGTATCCGGGTCGCCGCGCGGGGCTCCGGCGCGGGCTCCCTCGTCAACCACCTCCTCGGCGTCGCGCACGCCGATCCGGTCGAGCACGGGCTGCTGATGGAGCGCTTCCTGTCCAAGGAGCGGGTCGTGCTGCCCGACATCGACATCGACGTGGAGTCGGCGCGCCGTCTGGAGGTCTACCGGGCGATCATCGACCGGTTCGGCACCGAGCGGGTCGCCACCGTCTCCATGCCGGAGACGTACCGGGTCCGCCACGCGATCCGTGACGTGGGCGCGGCCCTGTCCATGGACCCGGCCGAGATCGACCGCATCGCCAAGTCCTTCCCGCACATCCGTGCCCGCGACGCCCGCGCGGCCCTGGAGGAGCTGCCCGAGCTGCGCCGGCTCGCGGGCGAGCGGGAGAGGTACGGCAGGCTGTGGGAGCTGACCGAGGCCCTCGACGCGCTTCCGCGCGGCATCGCCATGCACCCCTGCGGAGTGCTCCTGTCCGACGCCTCCCTCCTCTCCCGTACGCCGGTCGTGCCGACCAGCGGGGAGGGGTTCCCCATGTCGCAGTTCGACAAGGAGGACGTGGAGGACCTCGGGCTGCTCAAGCTCGATGTGCTCGGGGTGCGGATGCAGTCGGCGATGGCGCACGCGGTCGCCGAGGTGGAGCGGGCCACGGGGGAGCGGATCGACCTGGACGCGGTCGCGCCGGGCGACCCGGCGACGTACGGGCTCATCCGGTCCACCGAGACGCTGGGCTGCTTCCAGATCGAGTCGCCGGGGCAGCGGGACCTGGTGGGGCGGCTGCAGCCGAGCACGTTCCACGACCTGGTCGTCGACATCTCCCTCTTCCGGCCCGGTCCGGTCGCCGCCGACATGGTGCGGCCGTTCATCGAGGCGCGGCACGGGCGGGCGCCGGTCCGCTTCCCGCACCCGGACCTGGCGGAACCGCTGCGCGACACCTACGGGGTCGTCGTCTTCCACGAGCAGATCATCGACATCGTCGACATCATGACCGGCTGCGGTCGCGGCGAGGCGGACCGGGTGCGGCGCGGGCTGTCCGACCCGGAGTCGCAGGGGCGGATCCGGTTCTGGTTCGCGCAGCACGCCGCAGCGCACGGATACGACGCGGAAACCATTCAGCGGACCTGGGAGATCATCGAGGCCTTCGGCTCGTACGGCTTCTGCAAGGCGCACGCGGTCGCCTTCGCCGTACCGACGTACCAGTCGGCGTGGCTGAAGGCGCACCACCCGGCCGCCTTCTACGCGGGGCTGCTCACGCACGATCCCGGGATGTACCCGAAGCGGCTGCTGCTGGCGGACGCGCGCCGGCGCGGGGTGCCGATCCTGCCGTTGGACGTGAACCGGTCGGCGGTCGCCCACCGTATCGAACTGGTGTCTGAATCACCTGCCGTGTGGGGCCTCCGGCTCGCCCTCTCCGACGTGCACGGCATCGGTGAGGCCGAGGTGCGGCGGATCGCGGACGGGCAGCCGTACGCCTCCCTGCTAGCATTCTGGGATCGGGCGCACCCCAGTCGCGCGCTCGCCCAGACGCTCGCCCCGGGGGGCGCTCTGGGCGCCTGAGG
>NZ_JBHYKH010000434.1:0-7842 GCF_042741275.1 Streptomyces sp. NPDC058964 | reverse complement strand
CGCGTACACCCCCCACAACTGGCCCGGGGGGCTTGTCGTGTCCGCGGTCGGGCCGGCTTACCGCCCCGGCGAACCGCCGAAAGTCGACGACGGCGCCGACTTCGGTCGCCGATCCCGCCCGCGGGGGAGCCGGGCCGCCCCGCGCTGCATAGATTTGGCGACCGTGAAAGCTGACGAGGCGGCGGGGGCGCCGCACGAGTTCGCGGTCCGCCGGTGGCTGTACCCCTCCGCCCTGGTCCACGAACTGGACCCGGACTCCGGGTCGTCCGGGCGGCGGCCGCGGCGCACGGCACGCGACTGGGCCGTCGACTTCTCCTGCTTCCTCCTGGCCGTGATCATCGGCCTGGCGGGCGCGCAGGCCCTGGCCGACAGGCCGGACCTGCCACACCCCCTGGCCGTACTCGACCAGTCGCTGGGCGTCCTGGCCTGCGCGGCGGTCTGGTTCCGGCGCCGGTGGCCGGTGGGGCTCGCCGTCGCGACGGTCCCCGTCGGATTCCTGTCCGACACGTCCGGCGGCGCGATCATGGTCGTCCTCTTCACCCTCGCCGTGCACCGGCCCTTCCGGTACGTGGCCTGGATCGGCGGCGCCGACCTCGCGCTGGTCCCGCTCTTCTACCGGCTGCGCCCCGACCCGGAACTGCCGTACCTGGCCAACGTCGTGATCACGGTGCTGTTCACCGTCTCGCTCATCGGCTGGGGCATGTTCGTCCGCTCCAAACGACAGCTCATGCTGAGCCTGCGCGACCGCGCCCGCCGTGCCGAGACCGAGGCGCGGCTGCGCGCGGAACGCGCACAGCGGCTCGCCCGGGAGGCCATCGCCCGGGAGATGCACGATGTGCTCGCCCACCGGCTCACCCTGCTGAGCGTGCACGCCGGAGCCCTCGAGTTCCGGCCGGACGCGCCGCAGGAGGAGATCGCCCGCGCCGCCGGTGTCATCCGGGAGAGCGCGCACGAGGCCCTGCAGGACCTGCGCGAGATCATCGGCGTGCTGCGCGCGGGCGAACCCGACGACACCGGCCGCCCCCAGCCGACGCTCGCCGCGCTCGACTCCCTCGTCGCCGAGTCCCGCGAGGCCGGCATGAAGGTCACCCTCGACAACCGTGTCACCGACCCCGCAACCGTTCCCGCCTCCGTCGGCCGCACCGCCTACCGCATCGCCCAGGAGGCCCTGACCAACGCCCGCAAGCACGCCCCCGGCACCGAGGTCACGCTCACCGTCACCGGCGCCCCCGGCCACGGACTGGCCGTCTCGGTCCACAACTCCGCCCCGGAGTCCGAGCCCACGCCGGTCCCCGGCTCAGGCCAGGGCCTCATCGGCCTGACCGAGCGCGCGACGCTGGCCGGGGGACGGCTGGAGCACGGGCCGACGGGGGACGGGGGGTTCGAGGTCCGGGGCCGGCTGCCGTGGGGCGCGGGCGCGGGCTGACACGGAGACCCGGTCACCGGCCGGGCGCGGGCGGGCACGTCCGGTGCCGTGCCACGCCGGTGTCGCACAACGCCGGTGCAGCACAACACCATTGCCGGACAAGGTCGTTGCCGGCCGCTACGGGGCACCGGTTCCGGAGCCGCCCGGGGACTTCCCCGGCCCCGGGCAAGGGGTGGCGCCGCCGTCGGTGCCGGACGACGCCCCTGCCCCGGTGCCGTACAGCCGTGATTACGTAAGGGCCATGACTGCGATCAGACTGCTCATCGTCGACGACGATCCGCTGGTGCGGGCAGGCCTGTCCCTCATGATGGGCGGGGCCGACGACATCGAGATCGTCGGGGAGGCGGCCGACGGCAGCGAGGCCGAGACGCTCGTCGACCGCACCCGGCCGGACGTCGTCCTGATGGACATCCGCATGCCCTCGGTGGACGGGCTGACCGCGACCGAGCGGCTGCGCGGCCGTGAGGACGCCCCGCAGGTCGTCGTCCTCACGACCTTCCGCGCCGACGAGCAGGTGCTACGCGCCCTGCGCGCGGGTGCCGCCGGATTCGTCCTCAAGGACACCCCTCCCGCCGAGATCGTCGACGCGGTACGAAGGGTGGCGGCCGGCGACCCCGTGCTGTCGCCCGCCGTCACCCGCCAGCTGATGCGGCACGCGGCGGGCGGCCCCGCCGACACCCGCCGGGCCCGCGCGCGGGAGCGCCTCGCCGGCCTCAACGACCGGGAACGCGAGGTCGCCGTGGCGGTCGGGCGCGGACTCGCCAACGCCCAGATCGCCGCCGGACTCTTCATGAGCGTCGCCACCGTCAAGACCCACGTCTCCCGCATCCTGGCCAAGCTCGGGCTCAACAACCGCGTGCAGATCGCCCTGCTGGCCTACGACGCGGGACTGCCGGACGGCGGGAACGGGCAGCGACCGGACGGCCCGGGCGGTCCCGACGGGCACTAGACGGGGCTGCCGCGCGTTGTCGGTGCACCGGGGTGTGCCCGGACGGCTTCGGGGGGTGTCGGAGATGGGGGAACACCATGGCGCAAGTGATCGACCTGGGTGAATTCGGGGACGGGTTCCGCAGGGACCCGCATCCGGTCTACGCGCGACTGCGGGAGCTCGGCCCCGTGCACCGCGTGCGGTACCCGGCACCCGACCAGCACCACGAGACCTGGATCGTGGTGGGACACGAGGAGGCGCGCGCGGCGCTCGCCGACCCCAGGCTGGCCAAGGACGGCAGCAAGATCGGGGTGACCTTTCTCGACGAGGAACTGATCGGCAGGCATCTGCTGGGCACCGACCCGCCGCAGCACACGCGCCTGCGCGGGCTCATCACGAGCGCGTTCACCATGCGCCGGGTCGAGGAACTGCGGCCGAGGATCCAGGAGATCACCGACCAGCTGCTCGACGAGATGCTCCCGCACGGCCGCGCGGACCTCATCGAGGCCTTCGCCTACCCGCTGCCGATCACTGTGATCTGCGAGCTCCTCGGCGTCCCCGAGATGGACCGCACGGAGTTCCGCAAACTGTCGACGGAGGCGGTCGCGCCGGCCGACGCGGAGAGCGAGAACGACGCCTTCGTGAGACTGGCCGCATACCTCACCGAGCTGATCGCGGACAAACGGCGCGCCGGGCCGAGCGGCGACCTGCTCGGCGACCTGATCCGCACCACCGCGCAGGACGGCGACCGGCTCTCCCCGCAGGAGCTGCGGGGCATGGCCTTCGTGCTGTTGATCGCCGGGCACGAGACCACGGTCAACCTCATCGGGAACACCGTCCTGTCCCTGCTCGAGCACCCCGGCCAACTCGCCGCCCTGCGTGCCGACATGTCACTCCTCGACGGCGCCGTCGAGGAGACGCTGCGCTACGAGGGGCCGGTGGAGAACGGGACGTACAGGTACGCCGCCGAACCCCTGGAGATCGCCGGGACGGCCATCGCCCGCGGCGAGTCCGTGCTGATCGGCCTCAGCGCGGCCGACCGCGACGAGGCCCGCTATCCCGGCGCCGACCGCTTCGACATCCGCCGCGACACCCGCGGCCATCTGGCCTTCGGACACGGCATCCACTACTGCCTGGGCGCACCCCTGGCCCGCCTGGAAGCCCGCAGGGCCCTCCGCTCCCTCCTGGACCGGGCCCCCGCCCTCGCCCTGGACGGGACTCCCGGTGAATGGCTGCCGGGCATGCTGATGCGGGGGGTGCGGAGACTGCCGGTGCGCTGGTAGCCGGCCCGGTCCGGGCCCAGGCGCCGGGCGGGACGGAGCTGTGCGCCGTCGGCGGGTGCTCGGCCCGCCGCCGGTCAGCCGAGCGCCGGCCGGGCACCGTCCGCGATCTCCGCCAGGCGTACCGGTCTGCGCTCCCGGCGGGAGACTTCGCAGGCCTCCGCGATGCGCAGGGCCTGGAGCGCCTCGCGGCCGTCGCAGGGGTTGGGACGCTCGCCGTTCAGGACCTCCACGAAGGCGCAGAGCTCGGCCTCGTAGGCGGGTGCGAACCGCTCCAGGAACCCGTTCCACGGCTTGTCCGCGGCGGGCGGCCCGGTCGGCTCGGTCGAGGTCACCGGCGTACGGTCGTCCAGGCCCACCACGACCGTGTCCCGTTCCCCGGCGAGTTCCATCCGGACGTCGTATCCCGCCCCGTTCAGCCGGGTCGCCGTCGCCGTGGCCAGCGTTCCGTCGTCGAGCGTGAGGACGGCCGCGCCCGTGTCGACGTCGCCCGCCTCCCGGAACATGCGGGGCCCGGCGTCCGACCCGGTCGCGTACACGTCGACGATCTCCCGCCCCGTCACCCAGCGCAGCGCGTCGAAGTCGTGGATCAGGGTGTCCCGGAACAGCCCGCCGGACAGCCTCAGCCACTCGGCGGGGGGTGGGGACTGGTCGGAGGTCAGCGCCCGGATGGTGTGCAGCCGCCCGAGCCGCCCCGAGCGCACCGCCTCCCGCGCCCCGGCGTAGCCCGCGTCGAACCGCCGCTGGAACCCCATCTGCAGGACCGTGCCGGCCGCGTCGACCTCGTTGAGCGCCTGCAGCGTGCCCGGCAGATCGAGGGCGATCGGCTTCTCGCAGAACACCGGGAGCCCGGAGCGCGCTGCCCGGCCGATCAGTTCGGCGTGTGCCGAGGTCGCCGTGGTGATCACCACGGCGTCCACGCCCCACTTGAAGATCTCGTCCACCCCGGGCGCGGCCGTCTCGCCCAGGCGGTGCGCGAGCTCCTGCGCACGCGCCGGATCGGCGTCCGTGAGGATCAGTGACCCGACCTCGCGATGGCGGCTGAGCGTGTTCGCATGAATGGTGCCGATGCGGCCCGTACCGATGACCCCGATGCGCATGGAATCAAAGTGAGGTCACACACCGCACGCTGTCAATGCGTATGTCCGGACAATCGGACTACACAACTTCCCGTCAACCAATCACGGAGCTACGCTCAGGCCGTGCCGAAACCAGAAGTGGACCCGACCGCAGCGCTCGACCTCAGTGTGGACCGGAGCTCGCCGGTGCCTTTGTACTTCCAGCTCTCCCAGCAGCTGGAGGCCGCCATCGAGCGCGGAGACCTCACTCCCGGCAGCCTGCTGGGCAACGAGATCGAGCTCGCCGCACGGCTCGGTCTGTCCCGCCCCACCGTCCGCCAGGCCATCCAGTCCCTCGTCGACAAGGGACTCCTCGTCCGCCGCCGCGGCGTCGGCACACAGGTCGTGCACAGCCAGGTCAAGCGCCCGCTGGAGCTCAGCAGCCTCTACGACGACCTGGAGGCGGCCGGCCAGCGCCCCGCCACCAAGGTCCTGGTCAACACCGTCGTCCAGGCACCCGCCGAGGCCGCGGCCGCGCTGGGCGTCGCCGAGGGCGACGAGGTGCACCGCATCGAGCGGCTGCGCCTGGCCCACGGGGAGCCGATGGCATACCTGATCAACTACCTGCCGCCGGGCCTGCTCGACCTGGACACCACGCAGCTGGAGGCCACCGGCCTGTACCGGCTGATGCGCTCCGCGGGAATCACCCTGCACAGCGCCCGGCAGTCCATCGGCGCCCGCGGCGCCACGGCCGCCGAGGCGGAGCGGCTGGGAGAGGCGGAGGGCGCCCCGCTGCTCACGATGCAGCGCACCACCTTCGACGACACGGGCCGCGCGGTCGAGTTCGGCGATCACACCTACCGTCCGTCGCGCTACTCCTTCGAGTTCCAGCTGCTCGTTCGCTCCTGAGTCCCCCGACCGAGGGCCGGCTTTCGTCCCAATGTCCGGACAATGCGACGCGTGTGCCGGGCGGCCGCGCGCGTGACGAGAACGCGCCGGACGAGCCGACGGCGCCGCACGTACCTTATGTCCCCCGAACGGCACCCGCCCGCACGGTGAGGCACAATCGAGCGCGATGAGCACCTACCGCGACCTCACCGCCCCCATCGGCTCCCGCCGGGCCCCAGTGCTGCGTACGGTCGGTACGAGGGAACGCCGGTCACACCTGACCGCGCCCCGTGTGCCGACGGTCGGCATCGACATCGGCGGCACCAAGGTCATGGCGGGCGTCGTGGACGCCGACGGCAACATCCTGGAGAAGGTCCGCGCCGAGACGCCGGACAAGTCGAAGAGCCCCCAGGTCGTCGAGGACACCATCGTCGAACTGGTCCTGGACCTCTCCGACCGCCACGACGTCCACGCGGTCGGCATCGGCGCGGCCGGCTGGGTCGACGCCGACCGCAACCGCGTGCTGTTCGCGCCCCACCTGTCGTGGCGCAACGAACCGCTGCGCGACCGGCTCTCCGGGCGCCTGTCGGTGCCCGTACTGGTCGACAACGACGCCAACACGGCCGCCTGGGCGGAGTGGCGGTTCGGCGCAGGCCGCGGCGAGGACCACCTCGTCATGATCACGCTGGGTACCGGTATCGGCGGCGCGATCCTGGAGGACGGCCAGGTCAAGCGCGGCAAGTTCGGTGTCGCGGGTGAGTTCGGCCATATGCAGGTCGTGCCCGGCGGCCACCGCTGCCCGTGCGGCAACCGCGGCTGCTGGGAGCAGTACAGCTCCGGCAACGCGCTGGTCCGCGAGGCCAAGGAGCTCGCCGCCGCCGACTCGCCCGTGGCCTACGGGATCATCGAGCACGTCAAGGGCAACGTCGCCGACATCACCGGCCCGATGATCACCGAGCTGGCCCGTGAGGGCGACGCCATGTGCATCGAGCTGCTCCAGGACATCGGCCAGTGGCTCGGCGTCGGCATCGCGAACCTGGCCGCGGCCCTGGACCCGTCCTGCTTCGTGATCGGCGGCGGTGTCAGCGCGGCCGACGACCTGCTGATCGGCCCCGCGCGGGACGCCTTCAAGCGCCACCTCACCGGCCGCGGCTACCGCCCCGAGGCCCGTATCACCCGCGCGCAGCTCGGTCCCGAGGCGGGCATGGTCGGCGCCGCCGACCTCGCCCGCCTGGTCGCCCGCCGCTTCCGGCGCGCCAAGCGGCGCCGGGTGGAGCGGTACGAGCGCTACGAACGGTACGCGGAGGCCCGCCGCACCCGGGACACCGCATGACCGCGTCCCTGCCCCGTCAGGCCGCGCCCCCGGACGAGCCGCGCCGCCCGTCCGAGCACCCGCGCCACAAGGCCCGGCGCAGGGCGCTCACCCTGCTCATCATCGTGCTGCTGATCGGCGTCCCCGCGGGCTACCTGGTGATCTCCGCCAACCAGAGCCGCAACAGCGGCAAGGACAAGGAGCAGAAGTACTCGGCCACCGGCCTCACCGCGGGCTGGCCCTCGAGGGTGCAGCGCCGCCTGTACCAGGTGCCGGTCCCGCACCCGGCCGACGAGATCGCCTACTACGAGACGAACAACTGGAAGACCAGCCGTCTCTACGTGCAGTTCCGCACCAGCGGCGCCGGACTGGACAGCTTCCTCGAGAGCATGGGCCTCAGCCGGGACGACCTGAAGAAGGACGACATCGCCATCGGCGCCCGGGACCGGAAGATCACCGGCTGGAGCTTCACCGGCCCCGGCCCGTGGTGGGGCCTGGCCCACACCCAGAAGAACCCCGCCCCCACCCAGGACGTCGTCGTGAACCTGGCCGATCCGAACTTCCCGATGGTGTACGTCGTCTCGCGCACCGTTCCCTGACCGGCCCGCTCGAGCCGGTCGCCGGGACCGATTGTCAGACCCCGCCCGTAGAGTCGAAGAGATCCGATCGGGACGAAGGCGGGAGGTGGCGGGACGTATGAGCGGCACGGCTGCGCCGGCCGGGCGCACCGGGGCGCCGGGGGAGAACGTCCCGGTGCGGCTCGCGGCCGTCTACGTGCCCGCGCCGCTCCCGCGCGAGGGCCGGATCGCCTTCTGGGACCCCGACGGGGGACCGCCGGCCGCCGACGGCGAGGAACTGACGGTCGTACGACGGCACGGTGCGGGAGTGCGCCGCAGGAAGGTGCCCGCGCTGTCGCTGCCGCTCGGCGAGGCCCTCCCGGTGCTCGTGCG
>NZ_JBHYKH010000433.1:5893-7846 GCF_042741275.1 Streptomyces sp. NPDC058964 | reverse complement strand
CCGCCGACAACTGGCACCGGTGGGCGGGCACGGTTGGCCGCCGCCCCTGGGTGTTCCTCGCCAGCGGCGCACGGGTGCTCGGGGGGCGGGCCATACCCACCGCTTCGATGAGCCTCGGCCACGTCGACGACGGCGCCGACCCCACCGACTACACCGACCGTCGCGCCTACGACCTGATCGCCGACGGCTTCGGACCCGGCACCAACGGCCAGTTCACGGTCGTTGCCGCACTCGACCACGACCGTAACCGCACCACGGCCGAGGCCCATCGACACACCACGACCCTGCGCGACACACAGGCGGCCACCCGCGGAGTCGCCGGGGTGTCCACCCCGGTGACCACCGAGGACCGCGCCCTGCTGATCGCCACCGTCACTCCCGAGACCGGACCTCAGGACCGGGCCACCTCCGACCTGCTGCACCGACTCGAGGACGACGCGCTCCCGGAGGCCCTGGCCGGCTCCGGTGCCCAGGGCTACGTCTCCGGCACCACCGCCGCCCAACTCACCTTCCGCGACGTGGTCGTGGACCGGCTGCCGGTCATCATCGCCGTGGTGGTCGCGGCCGCCTTCCTGCTGCTGCTCACCGTCTTCCGCAGCCTGCTCGTCGCGCTGAAGGCGGCGCTGCTCAACCTGCTGTCGATCGGTGCCTCCTACGGTGTCGTCGTCGCGGTCTTCCAATGGGGCTGGGGCGGCTCGCTCCTCGGCGTCGATGAGACCGTGCCGGTCGAGTCGTACGTGCCGATGATGATGTTCGCCATCGTCTTCGGGCTGTCCATGGACTACGAGGTGTTCCTCCTGTCCCGCATCAGGGAGTCCTGGCTGCACACCAAGGACAACCACCTCAGTGTCGCCACCGGGCTGGCCGGCACCGCCCGTGTCATCACCTGTGCCGCGCTGATCATGACCAGTGTCTTCCTGGCCTTCCTGCTCTCCACCAACGTGGTGATCAAGATGCTCGCGCTGGGCCTGGGCGTGAGCGTCATCATCGACGCCACCGTCGTGCGGCTGGTCCTCGTGCCCTCGACCATGTACCTGCTGGGCAGGGCCAACTGGTGGCTGCCCGACTGGCTGGACCGTCTGCTCCCCCGTCTCGACCCCGAGGGGCCGGGCGCCGTCGCCACCACCGGGGGAGAGCAGGCCTGATGACCGGTGCGAAACCGCCGCGACGCCGCCTCGCCCTGCGGGCGTCCGTCGTCCTCGTCGCTCTCCTGCTCACGGTCGCCGTCGCCGAAGCCGGCGCGAGCGCCCTGCTGCACCATCGCCTCGCCACGGCGGTGGGCCGGGCCCTGGGCAAGCACAGCCAGGTCCGGGTCGACGGCGGACCGGCACTGCTGCTCCTGTTCGAGCGCCGCCTCGGCGCCGTCACGGTGCGCAGCGGCCACGCCGACGTCGGACGGCTTTGCGACGTCTCCGTCCAGGCCCGACTGGACGACGTACGGCTGACCGGGAACCACTCGGGCTCCGTCGCGCACACCCACGCGAAGGTGCGGGTGCCGGCCTCCTCCGTGCGGGGTCTGGCCGCCGCGACCGAGGGACGTATCCCGGTCACCGCCGTCCGCCTGGACGGGGACGCGGGCACCGTCACCCTTGTCCTCGGTCAGGCCGGCCTGGGCCGTGCGACGCTCCGTCCCGAGGTACGGGACGGCCGCGTGACGCTGGACGTCCAGGACGTGGAGGTCCTCGGCAGCCCGGCTCCCGCCGCTGTCGTCGACCGCCTCCGGAGCACGCTGTCCGCCCGCTCCGGCACCGCCTATCCGCTCGGGCTCAGGGCCACGTCACTCGATGTCACCGACACCGGCCTGGACGTCACCCTGGACGGCGGCGCCGCCCGGTTGCCCGCGCGGGCCGGCCGACCACCGGCGCCCGGATGCACGACCTAGGCGTGCTGACCGGAGAGGATAGGCAGGGGTGGTGAGCTCCTCGCGGCCGCGCGGAGTTCACCACCGGCCGG
>NZ_JBHYKH010000433.1:2309-5883 GCF_042741275.1 Streptomyces sp. NPDC058964 | reverse complement strand
CCGCGCGCCCCCCCCCGCCGCGGGCCGGCGCCCTGTCGTCGGGTGGGGTGGGGGGTGGGGGGGTGCGGGGGGGGGGGCGGGCCGCGCCCCGCGCCCCCACCCCCCCCCCCGGCCGGTGGCCCGGTGTCCGTCCGGGCATGGGGGAAACGCCCGTTCCGGCGACGGCCGGGGTTCGGGCGGCTGGGGTGAGGCCGCCTTCGCCCTCGGCCCGGGAGGTGGTGCCGCCGTCAGCGCGCAGAGTCTGCGGGCGCCGGTCCGGAGCCGGAGTCCGGTCCGGGAGGGGGTATAGCATTCATCATGTGGTGAATTAATGCTCTCCTGAAGGGCAGGGCTGCGATGGAGGAGCGGACCACCTGTTGTGTAGTGGGGGGCGGCCCCGCGGGCATGGTGCTCGCCCTGCTGCTGGCCCGGGCCGGCATCGCCGTCACGGTGCTGGAGAAGCACGGCGACTTCCTGCGCGACTTCCGCGGCGACACCGTGCACCCCTCGACGCTGGCGCTGCTGGACGACCTGGGGCTGGCAGAGCGCTTCGCCCGGCTGCCCCAGCGCCGGGTGCGCACCGTCCGGCTGCCCGTCGGGGCAGGCCGATCGGCGGTCACGGTCGCCGACCTGTCGGTGCTGCGCGGCCCCTACAACTACGTGGCGATGGTGCCCCAGTGGGATCTGCTGGACCTCCTGGCGGACGAGGCCCGGCGTGAGCCCTCCTTCGAGCTGCGGATGAACACCGAGGCGACTTCCCTCATCGTCGAGGGCGGCCGGGTCACCGGCGTGCGCTACCGCACCTCGGACGGCCGCGCCGGGGAACTGCGTGCCGTCCTCACGGTCGCCTGCGACGGCCGCGGATCACTGGCCCGGTCCCGGCCCGAACTGGGACTTCACCGCTTCGGCTGCCCGATGGACGCCTGGTGGTTCCGGCTCCCCCGGCACGAGGGGGACCCGTCCGGACTCGTCGGCGGTGCGGGCGACCGCTTCCTCACCGCGATGATCGACCGCGGGGACTACTGGCAGTGCGCCGCGCTCATCCCCAAGGGCACAGACCAGGAGCGCCGCGCCGCCGGACTCGACCGCTTCCGGGCCGACTTCGCCGCCGCCGTCCCCTGGATCGCGGATCGCACCCACCACCTGCGTTCCTGGGACGAGGTCAAGCTCCTCGACGTACGCCTGGACCGGCTGCGCCGGTGGCACCGCCCCGGCCTGCTGTGCATCGGCGACGCCGCGCACGCGATGTCCCCCGTCTTCGGCATCGGCATCAACCTCGCCGTGGAGGACGCCGTCGCCGCGGCCCGCCACCTGGTCGAACCGCTGCGCCGCGGCGTCGTGGGGCTGCGCGACGTACGCGGTCTGCAGCGCCGCCGGCGTCCCACCACGGTCCTCACGCAGACACTCCAGCGGATGGCCCACGCCCGCGTCATCGCGCCCGTCCTGCAGGGCCGGCCGCCCCTGGGCAGCGTGGACCGGGCGAGGCGGATGGCAGGTCTGCTCACCGGGTCACGTCTGGTACGCCGCCTCCCCGCGTACTTCGTCGCATACGGCGCGCTGCGCGAGCGTCCGCCGGCCGCGGCCGTCCACGCGGGGGTCAGCGGTCCTTCGGAACCGGGCCGGGAGCGGCAGGTGACTCAGCGTCGGGGATGAGGAGTCGCGGGCTGCCGGAACCGTCTGCGGTCCACTGCAGGCGCAGCAGCCGGTACGCCCGGCGGAAGACATAGGCCGCCGTGGGCAGTTCGACGAAGACGGCCAGCCCGGCGGACGCCCAGAAGTCCGGGGTACCCAGGGCGAGTGACACGTCGAACCACGCGTCGCACACCAGCAGGACCACGGTCGCCAGCGCGGGAATCACCACGCATTGGTGCCGCCGGATGCCGAGGACGGCCGTCGCCGCGAAGGCGGTGAGCAGCAGGATGTCGAAGCCGACCCAGGTGGCCCGCCAGGCGTGTACCTGGTAGTCGGACGGCAGCGTCAGCCCGAGGAGCACCGTCCAGGGAACGAGGGCCAGGGCGGACGCGGCCAGCAGCTCGATGGTGTGGCGCCGGCGCCGTTCGAGCGACTCGTCGCGGCCGGGGCGGCCTGCGGAGGCAGCCGGAACCGGCGCGGCGGCCTCCCCGGCGGGGGCCGTCACCGTACGCGCTGTTGCCCGGCTCATCGCCGGCTGGCTTCCAGGTCCATGTCCGCCTCCGAAGAACCCACGGCTGTGAACGACAACCCGCAACATCGGAACCGGTATTTCCCGATCCGGCCCCAAGGGGCTGGATCCGCGCGTGATGTGGGACACAGTGGTGCCCCTCCGACGGGACCGCCCGCCGCGTCCAGTGCCTGGATCCGGGCCCGGACCCGTTCGGCCTCGGGGCGGGTCTGCTCCGTCAGGACGGCGAGGGGGCCCGGCCAAGCGCCCGGCCCGACCGCTGGTCTCCGGCGGGTGGCGTGTCACTTCCGGCACGGTGGTCGTCCTCGCTCGGTCCTTCCGGCGCGGCCACGCTGCCGATGCCCGCGTCACGAACTGTTCCGGCCACCGTCGACATCCGTTGCTGCGCGAGGATTTCACGGACGAGCTGCGGGGCGGCCCGGCCGCAGGGACAGCGGCGGCGGTGTCCCGGCGCTCCTCACCCGTGGAAGTCGCGCAAGCACCCATGGTTGCCGGGCGCACACTGGAAACAGGAGGCCAAGTGCCATGAGCCGACCCGGAGGTGAGCCATGAGCACGCTCGAAGAACACGTCGACGTCGCGGTTCCGCTGGACAGGGCCTGGGACGGCCTGCACGAGGTGGAGCAATATCCGCGCTTCCTCGCCGGCGTGCGCGAGGCACGTCCGGAGGCGGAAGGCCGAGCACATCTGGATGTCGAGACCGGGGGCCGGCTCCAGGAATTCGACGCGGAGCTGTCCGACCGGAAGGGCGAGCGGGTGATGGAGTGGCTCACCACGGGAGCCCCCGAACTCACGGGCTCGTTCTCGCTCCAGGAGATCGACAAGAACCGGACCCGCGTCCAGGCAAGGGTCGAGTACGACCCCGCGGTGATCAGGGAGACCTTCGGCGGTCCGAGGGGATTCGCCCAGGCGAACGCGATCGAACGGCTCGTACGCAGCGATCTGGAGCAGTTCAGGGAGTACCTGGAGCAAGGAGGACGATGAGCGCCTGCTGCCCTCGCCCCGCCACGGGTCGGGGGGGACCATGGGAGAGGAGCCACCAAGGGAGGCCTGCCATGAAGACCGGAGCCTCGGACTACGACAGATGGCTGTACTCTCACACCCCTTCCCAGGCCGAGGGCGAACGCGACGAACCGGCCGAGCGCACGGCCATGGAGCAGCATCCGGACGTCCCGAGGACCGAACCGTCCCAGGCCGAGGGCGAGAGGCTGGACGACACCCGGAACCCGTGACCGCCGGCAAGTGATCACATGGCGGCGAAGACGGCCCGAGCCACGCCACAATGACCTTGTGGAACAGGGGACAGCAGCGGCGGCACGGGTCGCTTCGGCGTGGCCGGGGCCCCGCCCCGGGGCCCCGGCCCCCCCCCGGGGGGGCGGGCCCCAAGCCCGGCAGAGCTTATCACCCGCGCCCCCCGGAACCACGAACCGGACGC
>NZ_JBHYKH010000433.1:1562-2299 GCF_042741275.1 Streptomyces sp. NPDC058964 | reverse complement strand
TCGCCGAACTGCGCGCCACGACCGTCGACCCGCGCGTCTCCGACGCCCTCCGCGAGGGGGCGGCCCCCCCCCCGGGCGCCGGCGGGGCCGGCGGCCCCGCGGGCGCGCCCCCCGGCGGGGCGGGGCGCCCGAATGGCCGATCTTCGATTACCCCGGCCGCCACGGGAACACGTAGCCGTAGCCGTAGCGGGGACGGCGCGGCCTCGAACGCCCTTCCGCCGCTCGAACGGCGGCGGACTGTTCTGTGCGTGTGGGGGCGGACCCACTCCACGACGAGCCAGGAGTCGCATCATGCCTGACCGACAGCAGAGTCTGCCCACGCCCGTCCGCGGCCTCGTGCAGGATCTCGCCACGCTGGACCGGGCTCTGTACGAGACGGTGACCATCACGCACACCCCGACCCTGGACACCGCCCTGCGGCGGCTGTCCAGGGCCGCCGACCACTCGAAGATCTCGTTCGCGACCGCGGCGCTGCTCGCCCTGTGCCCCGGCCGGCCCCGCCGCGCCGCCGTTCTGGGCGTCGCCGCCATCGGTGTCGCGTCGGCGGCCGCGAACCTGGTCGGCAAGCGACTCGTACGTCGCCCGCGCCCCCACCGGGCGGCGGACTCGCCGTTTCCCGGGCGGCACGTGCCCATGCCGGCGTCCGCGTCCTTCCCCTCGGGGCACACCGCGTCGGCAGTCGCCTTCGCCGCGGCCGGGGGGGCCCCCCCCGCGGGGGGGGGGCGGGCGCCCCCCCG
>NZ_JBHYKH010000433.1:0-1552 GCF_042741275.1 Streptomyces sp. NPDC058964 | reverse complement strand
CTGTCCCGGGGCGCCCGGGCCCCTGGCGGGCGCCCGCGACATCCCCCGCGGGCCCCCCCGCGGGGGCCGGCGCCTGCGCCGGGGCCGCCCCCCCCGCGCGCCGGGGGGCGACGATCCCCCTCGGACTGCTGGCCTGCGCCGTGGGCTACTCCCGCGTGCACACCGGAGTGCACTATCCCGGCGACGTCGTCGCCGGCGCGGTGCTGGGTACGGGCGCGGCGGCCGTGGTGCTGGGCGCCGTCGGCGGGGCGGCGGGATGGGAGACGTACCTGCCGTTCCGGGCGCCCCGCCGGTGAGACTCGTTCGCCGGAAGCGGCACGTGCCACGGGGTGCGCTGGTCAGGCCCCCTGACCGGAGGACCCCAGCAGCTCGCGCAGGATCTCGTCCGGGCCCCTGAGCACCGACCGCGTCGCCACGACGCCGTAGTCGTCGTCCCCCGGCAGCGCACGGGCCGTGCGCTCGTACTGCGTGCGCACCGGGCCCAGTTCGGGCGTCCCCCGCTGCGGATGGCCGACCGCGCTCCCGTGGGTCTCACCGGTGGACCAGCCGGTGGCGGCGCAGTGCGTCGGACAGCCGGAGCGACTCGTCCAGGCGGTACCTCGGCAGGTTGTTCAGCACAGGAGCAGTCTTCCCTGCCCGGTGCTCACATGTGCCCCGATTTGACTCTTACCGGGCGGGTGTGCGAGCGGCGGTGGACCGCGAGGCGGGTGGGGCCGGCCCAGCGGTCCACGGTGCGCGCTGCCTCAGCCCTGCCCTGCCAGGGCTTCTCCGAGGACCTGGTGGGCGGCCGTCGAGGCCGCGGCCCGGTCGGCGGGGATCAGGCCGATGCGGGTGCGCCGGTCGAGCAGGTCGGCCGCGTCGAGCGCGCCCTCGTGCCGTACGGCCCACAGCAGTTCGGCACGGGTGACCGGGTGACCGGGTACGACGGGCTCGTTCATACGGGGGTCACGGGCGGCCAGTGACATGACGGCCCCGGCCTCGGTGCCGTAGCGCCGGACCAGGCGCCGGGGTGCGGGCAGGCCGGCCAGCCGGGCGGGTGCGGCGGCGCCGACGAGCGGGAGAGCGGCGGTGGGGGAGGGGCCGGCCGTCAGGCGGCGGACCGAGACGGCCGCGTCGACGGCGTCCTCCGCCATGCGCCGGTAGGTGGTCAGTTTGCCGCCGACCACGGTGACCACACCTTCAGGGGACGTCAGTACCGCGTGCCGACGGGAGATGTCGGCGGTCCGGGCGGCCCCGCTGGAGCCCGCGGGAGTGGTGTCCAGCAGCGGGCGCAGTCCGGCGAAGGCGCCCACGACGTCGTCGCGGTGCACCGGGACGTCCAGGACGGAGCCGAGGACGTCGAGCAGGAAGCCGATGTCCGTCTCCGGTACCTCGGGAACGTCGGGTACGGGGCCGTCGACCGGTTCGTCGGTGAGGCCGACGTAGACCCGTCCGTCGCCCTGAGGCAGGACGAGGACGAAGCGGTTGGTCTCACCGGGGATGGGGATGTGCATCCCGGCGGGCAGGGAGCCGAGCCGCGCGGCGCGCAGCACCGGGGGGGTGCCCCGGGAGG
>NZ_JBHYKH010000432.1:0-7853 GCF_042741275.1 Streptomyces sp. NPDC058964 | reverse complement strand
TGGCCCGCCACCTCCACCTCCAGGGTTCCCCAGCGCCGAGGGGGCCGCACGACGGGTGGCGGGCGCGCCCGCCACCCGATCAATGGCACATATTGTTCGCTTTTGCCGGTGGCGTTCTACCCTCTATGCATGACCGAAATAGCGTGCCCCCGCGTCTCCCGGCCGCGGATCCTGGTGCTCGGCGTCATGACTGGCAGGCCGGGCACCCCGCCCTTCCGCATCATGGAGATCGACGGGGAAGTGGTCGGCGAGGCACACGCCATCACCGACGTCCTGGAAACCGCCGCTGCCTACGGCATCACCGTGCACGACCTGGACGACCCGGACGTGATCCGCTGGGTCGGCGGAGACAAGTTCACCTGGATGCCCCGCTGAGGCCGGCCGATCAGCCGACCGTCCACTTCTGGTTGGCGCCGCCCGTGCAGGTCCAGATCTGCAGCCGGGTGCCATTGGCGGGACTGTTGCCCGTGACGTCCAGGCACTTGTCCGCCTGAGGGTTCACGATGTCGTGCGCCGCGGAGACGGCCCACTTCTGGTTGGGGCCACCCGTGCAGTCCCACAGCTGTACGGTCGAGCCGTCCGCGGTCCCGTTCCCGGTGACGTCGAGGCATTTGCCGAGCGCCCGGATCGTGCCGTCCGAGCCGACCGTCCACTGCTGGGCGGCGGTGCCGTTGCAGTCGTACAGCTGTACGGGCGTGCCGTTGGCGGGGTTCGCGCCGGCCACGTCCACGCACTTGCCGGCCAGCCCCTTGACCGCGGAGCCGGCCGTCGAGCCGCTCGTGGTCACCGACACCGAGTCCACCACCAGCTGCTGCGGGAGGACGGTGGAGCCGTCCGGGTCGCCGGGCCAGTAGCCGCCGACGGCCAGGTTGAGGATCAGGAAGAACGGCTTGTCGAACACCCACGTCCTGCTGCCCAGGTCGGCGGGGGTCCGCCGCTGGTAGACGGTCCCGTCCACCGACCAGGTGATCGAGCCGGGTGCCCAGTCGACGGCGAACGTGTGAAAGGCGTCCGCGAAGGCCTGGCCGCCGGGCAGCGAGTAGGCCGCGCCTATGCCGCCCGACCCGGAGTAGCCCGGCCCGTGGATGGTGCCGTGGACGGTCGAGGGCTCGAAGCCGACGTTCTCCATGACGTCGATCTCGCCCGAGTCGGGCCAGTCGACCGGTGTGCCGAGCATCCAGAACGCGGGCCACATCCCCTGTCCGCGCGGGATCTTCATCCGGGCCTCGACGTGCCCGTACTGCGCGGTGAACCTCCCCGACGTGTTCAGCCGCGCCGAGGTGTACTGGCACGTGCCGTACCAGCACTGGTAACCGGCCGGGTTCTCACGCCGGGCGGTGATCACCAGGTGGCCCTGGCCGTCCAGGGCCGCGTTCCTGTTCCCCGGCGTGTAGTACTGCCGCTCGTGGTTGTTGACGTTGTCGCCGGTCTCGATCTGCCACTTCGAGGAGTCGGGCGCGGAACCGGCGGGTCCGTCGAAGGTGTCGGAGAAGGCCACGGCGGCAGCGGCGGACGGAGCGGCGGCGGAGGCGGTGGCGGCGGGGGAACGGCCGTCGGCCCGTGCGGGTCCGACGGCGACGGACGCGACCAGCGCGGCGGACATCGTGGCGAACAGGCATCTGCGGAGCAGGCGTGGGGAGGCCACGGCTCTCCTTCCGGTGGGGGGCGGATGGGTCGCCACTTGATTTAAGAAGTGAGGTAAGGGGTCGTCAATAGTCTGGTACGGACCAGTGTTCCGTGATTACTGCTTCCGGACGCGTTACTGCTTCCGGACGCGTGCGTGCACCGCCCGCCCCAGCCGTCGTCCCAGAAGCAGGTAACCGACCAGCGCACCAGAGGTGTTGAGGATGACGTCGTCCACGTCGAAGGCACGCCCGGTCACCAGTGCCCCCTGGGCCAGCTCCACCAGCAGCATCACGATCGCGGTGAGCAGCACCACCTGCAGGATTCCGCGCGCCCGCGGCGCCAGCACCGGCACCAGCACCCCGAACGGGACGCCCAGCAGCAGGTTCCCGCCGATCTGTTTGACGGCGTCGCGCAGTTCCGGCTGGTCCAGATACGCCTTCAGCGAGCGACCCGGATGCAGATTGCTGTGCGCGAGCGACACCGACGCCGGGGACGGCTGCAGGGTGAGCCGGGCCAGCACGACCGCGAACGCCACCATGAAGGCGAAGGCGCACAGCATCGCCAGCAGCCGGACAGGGGTGGGCAGCCCATGACGTTCGGCCGCGGCGGGCCGCGCGACGCGCCCGGGCCTCGCCGGACGGCCGCCGCGGACCGTGCGCCTGCCGCCGGTGCCGCCGGCCTTGCCGGATCGGCCGCTCCCGCCCCTACGGCGGCTCTTCCTCGTCCGCTCGGTCCTGCCGGTGCCGCCGCTCTTGTCCGCCCGCTCGGCCTTGGCGGTGCCCGCGGCCTTGCGGGCTGGGTCGCTCTTGGCTGCCGGATCGGCCTCGGCGGTCCGGCCGGACCAGATGGTGCGCAGGTTCAGGGCGGTACGGGCCATTCGGTCCTCCAGTCTTCAACTTCCCTGCGTTGTGAGCCGGTTACCCGCAAAGGGGCCGAGGATGCCGGGTGCCGGGCGTCCGGTCAGGATCCGTACGACACGTGCACCTCCTTGAAGCCGAGGGAACCCAGCAGGCCCTGGAGCATGTCGGTGGTGTTCGACTCGGCCCGCGTGGTGAGCCCGCTGTCCTGGGCCGCCTCGCCGATGTGGCGTACGGCGAGCTGCTGGACGGCGTGCTCGCTGTTGGGGTTGTCCGAGAAGAGGTCGCCGAGCCGGTCGATGAGTCCGCGCTGCTTGGACACGGTGTACGAGTGGTCGGCGTCGAGGGCCGGCTTGCCGAGCCGGGCGTGCGGCAGCCGGAGCGTGGCGGACGTGCGGTCGCCGTTGACCGACACGTCGTTCCTTCCGAGCTTGCCGAGGTCGACGTACGCGTCCACGGTGCCCGCCCCGACGTACAGGGTGCGGGTGCCGCGGATCGCGTCGGGCAGGTACTTGGCGTCCTTCTCCAGATCCACGACGACCTGGAAGTTGCCGGACGCGGCGTCGTAACGGCTCATGTCCTGGATGGACTTGAGGAGCGCGGGACCCGAGCGGTCGTGCGACTCGGTGCCGAACAGGTCCTTGAGTCCTGGGAGCACGGCCAGCCGGATCCCGGCGAACAGGACCGCGAGCACCAGCACGAAGGCGGTCAGCAGCTTCGCCCACAGGGGCATGCGCGTGGGCAGGGCCTTGATGGACGTCGTCATGTCGACGGCCCTCCTTCCTACGGTCCGCTTGCCCGGCAAATTCCGTGGCAGACCGATTCGTTGGCCGATAGGCATCCCCGACGGAGGCGTGCCCGGCGCACTTCGGGTCCGGTCCGCCCCGGACAGGCGCGCCCCCGCCGCCCGGGCCGGCCGTCGGCCACCCGGTGGGCCTCGGCCACGACGGCGCACCCGTGCCCTGGTGAGCGTGGGTGGCGTCAGTAGCATGAGCCCCGCAGCCCGTAATGATCATGCGAGGAGCGGATCGTGCGTGACATCGCAGTCTTCAGTGGCAGTGCCCACCCCGAGCTGGCGCAGGAGGTCTGCGCGCACCTCGGGGTACCGCTCAGTCCCACCCGGGTAAGCCGGTTCGCCAACGACTGTCTGGAGGTGCAGCTTCAGGCCAATTGCCGCGAGCGCGACGTGTTCATCGTCCAGCCGCTGGTCAGGCCGGTGCAGGAGCATCTGGTCGAGCTGCTGATGATGTGCGACGCGGCCCGGGGCGCCTCCGCCGGCCGCATCACGATCGTCATGCCGCACTACTCCTACGCGCGCTCCGACAAGAAGGACGCGCCCCGCATCTCCCTCGGGGGACGCCTGGTCGCCGACCTCATGGTGTCGGCGGGCGCGAGCCGCGTCCTGGCCATGACCCTGCACTCGCCCCAGGTGCACGGATTCTTCTCGGTGCCCGTGGACCATCTGCACGCGCTGCGTGAACTCGCCGCGCACTTCAGGCAGTACGACCTCTCGCGCACCACCGTGGTCTCGCCCGACCTCGGCAACGCCAAGGAGGCCGCCGCCTTCGCCCGGCTGATCGGCGCCCAGGTCGCGGCGGGCGCCAAGCAGCGGTTCGCGGACGACCGGGTGAACATCAACTCGGTGATCGGCGAGGTGACCGGGCGGGATGTCATCGTGCTGGACGACGAGATCGCCAAGGGCAGCACGGTGCTCGAACTCATGGAGCGGCTACGGGAGTTGGAGCCCCGCTCGATCCGGGTGGCGTGCACCCACGGGCTGTTCGCGGCGGGTGCCCTGAAGAGGCTCAGCGAGCAGCCGGACGTGCTGGAGATCGTCTGCACCAACACCGTGCCGGTCCCCGTGGCGGAGCACACGGACAAGCTGCGCGTGCTGTCCATCGCCCCGGCGCTGGCCGAGGCCGTGCGCCGCATTCACAACGGCGAGTCCGTCAGCGCCCTGTTCGACGCGCCCCGGAGCGAATAGACATGAAGGGCGGGCAGCAGCGGAGCCGCGCCTGACATCACCCGTCCGACCAGGAGGGCTCGCAGTGGCGAAGGCGAAGTTCGAGCGGACCAAACCGCACGTGAACATCGGCACCATCGGTCACATCGACCACGGCAAGACGACCCTCACGGCAGCCATCACCAAGGTGCTGCACGACAAGTTCCCCGAGCTCAACCCCTTCACGCCGTTCGACCAGATCGACAAGGCGCCCGAGGAGCGGCAGCGCGGCATCACCATCTCCATCGCGCACGTCGAGTACCAGACCGAGCGCCGCCACTACGCGCACGTCGACTGTCCGGGGCACGCCGACTACATCAAGAACATGATCACCGGTGCCGCCCAGATGGACGGCGCGATCCTGGTCGTCGCGGCGACCGACGGGCCGATGCCGCAGACCAAGGAACACGTCCTGCTGGCCCGGCAGGTGGGCGTGCCCTACATCGTCGTCGCGCTCAACAAGACGGACATGGTGGACGACGAGGAGATCCTGGAGCTCGTGGAGCTGGAGGTGCGCGAGCTGCTCACCGAGTACGGGTTCCCCGGGGACGACGTGCCGGTCGTCAGGGTCTCCGCGCTCAAGGCCCTGGAGGGCGTTGCGGAGTGGACCGCGTCGGTGCTCGAACTCCTCGACGCGGTGGACGAGTTCGTGCCGGAGCCGCAGCGTGACGTGGACAAGCCGTTCCTGATGCCGATCGAGGACGTCTTCACCATCACCGGCCGCGGCACGGTGGTCACCGGCCGGATCGAGCGCGGCACGCTGAGGGTGCACAGCGAGGTGGAGATCATCGGCATCCGCGAGCAGAAGACGAGGACGACGGTCACCGGCGTCGAGATGTTCCGCAAGCTGCTCGACGAGGGCCGGGCCGGGGAGAACGTCGGTCTGCTGCTGCGGGGCGTCAAGCGCGAGGAGGTCGAGCGCGGCCAGGTCGTCATCAAGCCGGGATCGGTCACCCCGCACACGGTGTTCGAGGCGCGGGCCTACATCCTGTCCAGGGACGAGGGTGGCCGGCACACCCCGTTCTTCGAGAACTACCGCCCGCAGTTCTACTTCCGCACCACCGACGTGACCGGAGTGGTGACCCTGCCCAAGGGCACCGAGATGGTCATGCCGGGTGACAACACGACCATGCACGTCGAGCTGATCCAGCCCATCGCCATGGAGGAGGGGCTCAAGTTCGCGATCCGGGAGGGCGGGCGGACCGTGGGCGCCGGTCAGGTCACCAGGATCATCACGTAGGCGGGCGGGGTCATAACGAGCCGGACGTGGCCTCGGACTGTCCGAGGGCCGCGTCCAGGGTCGACCTAGGGGGCAGCAGGCGCGACAGACCGGTGAGCCGGAGGACGCGCAGGGTCAGCGGGTGGGTGCACACCAGCTGCAGATGCCCGTCGCGGTCGAGGACCCGGCGCCGGGCCCGGTACAGCAGGCGCAGCCCCGAGCAGTCGAAGAAGTCGATGTGCCGCAGGTCGAGCACGACCCGGGCGCCGGGCCGGTCGGTCACGCGGTCCAGGTACGGCGTGATCTCCGTGGCCGCCGCGATGTCGATCTCGCCGCGGAACTCCAGCACCGTGTGACCCCGGTCCTGGTGGAAGCGCAGGTGCCGGGTGAGTGGTGCGGGCTCCCGCCGCGGCTCCTGTCGCGGTTCCTGTCGCACGACGGCCCCACCTCCCACCCGCGCCGGGAAAACCCTTCCCCCGCCCAGCAAGTTACCCTCGATGGAGGGAATTTGAGCATGTTCGATTGACATATGTCTTCGAGTTTCGAGAGTGCCTGGCGGAACTGCCCGCCGGCCAGGCATGGACGAGCCCGCGCACCGCGTTCCGGACGGCCCGCCGATCTTCGAACGATTCGGTACGCCGCCGCGTCGAAGGAACCGGAACAGAAGTCGGGAAACAGGGGGCAGACATGCACAGAGGCCTGGTGGCGGTGACCGTACTGGCGGCCGTGACGGTGGTGGCCTGCGACGACGGGAACGGACCGGACGTGGTGGTCAGGGGTACGCCGCCGGCGTCGCCCTACAGCGGTCCGCTGTACGTCCCCACCAAGTTCCTGGACGAGAACACACCCAAGGCCCGCCGCATCGAGTCCGGCGCCGCGGGCCGCGCGCTGGAGTGCGACGGGGAGGTCTACGAGGGCGGCGGTCCCGACGGATGGAGTGAGGGCGACGGCGGGAAGACGCCGGAGGAGGGCCTGAAGCTCTACTTCGACATGTTCCAGCCGGCGCTGCCGGAGCACGGATACCGCGTGGAGCGCAGGGACGCGCACCGTGTGCTCTACTCCTTCGACGTCGGCGGCCGGACCAAGGTGGCCGTGGTGGTCGCCAAGGACCAGAAGGACCGGCCCGGTTGGGGCCCGGAGACCAACGCCTCCTGCGACCCGGCCGAGCTCCCGGCGAGCTTCACGGACTCGCAGGACTACGAGATCTGGACGGACAGGAACGGCGGGCGGGTTCCCCTCACGGAGATCAGCAGCTACGCCGGCGCCGAGCACTGCGACTGGCAGCAGGCGCACTTCCTGGATCTGGGCAGGGGCGAGGACCGCAGGACCTACGCCCGCGACCCCGACGACGTGCTCGACGCCGACGTCATGCTGACCACCCCGTACCGGGGCGACGTCCGTATGCCCGCCGACGCGCACGACACCGGATACCACTACCACGACTGGCGGTTGTGGCTGACGGACGACAAGTCCACGGCATACGTCCGCACCCCCGGCGGAGTGGAGGCCTGGCCCCTGACGAAGAGCGGCCCGGCCTGCAAGTGAGGGCCCTCACCGGCTCATGTGCAGGGCGACCAGCAACTGCCACACCTGGTCGGCCACCTCACCGGGAGCGCCCTCCAGGAGCCCGTGCAGCCAGTCGGCCAGGACACCCGCGAAGGTCGCGGCCACGGCCGAGGCGACCAGCGGGGCGTCCGCGGCGCCCGCCAGCTCGCGCTCGGCCAGGCTGCGGGCCCGCAGGTCCCGGTGCAGCACCCGGCCCAGCGGCCCGCCGCCGCCCGGGGCGAGCAGGGCCCGGTACAGGGCCGTGTGCGGGGCGAGGTCCGTGAAGAACTCCGCCAGCGCGGGCGGGGCGTGCACCGGGTCCGGCCGTCCGCGCCAGGCGTGCAGGGCCTCCACGGCCTCTCGTACGACGTCCGCGCAGGCGTCGACCGCCAGCGCCTCCAGGCTGTCGTAGTGCACGTAGAAGGTGGCCCGCCCCACCCCGGCCCGGCGTGCCAGCGCGGCGACGCCCACCTCCTCCAGCGGGCGCTCGGCGCACTCCTCCAGCAGGGCGGGGGGGGGCGCCCCGCGCGGGGGGGGGGCCCGCCCGCCGGGCTCCGCCGAGGTCCACGACGTGGCGGGCGCACGCCCAGTCGAAGTCGGCGGC
>NZ_JBHYKH010000431.1:3404-7872 GCF_042741275.1 Streptomyces sp. NPDC058964 | reverse complement strand
CCCCTCGCTGGGCGCGGTCGCCGTGGGCTGGCTGGAGCCGCACGTGCACAGCAGGGTGGAGGACTGGCTGCACCCCTTCGCGTCCATCGAGGCGGGCGACGGGCCGGGCCAGCTGGCCCAGTCCCTCTTCGCCATCGCGGCGGGCGGGGTGACCGGCACCGGCCTCGGGCTCGGGCACTCGATCCTCATCGGCTTCGCCGTCAAGTCGGACTTCATCCTGGCGACCGCCGGGGAGGAACTGGGCTTCCTCGGCCTGACCGCGATCTTCCTGCTGTACGCGCTGCTCGTGGAGCGCGGCTACCGGGCGGGGCTGGCCGCACGGGACCCCTTCGGCCGGCTGCTCGCGGTCGGCCTCGCCTCGATCGTGGCGCTCCAGGTGTTCGTGATCGCGGGCGGGGTGACCGGTCTGATCCCGCTGACCGGCATGGCGATGCCGTTCCTGGCGCAGGGCGGTTCCTCCGTCGTCACCAACTGGGCGATCGTGGCCCTGCTGATCCGGGTGAGCGACTCGGCCCGCAGCCAGTACGACGGCCGGGTGGCCCCGTGACCAAGTACATCCGGCACGCCGCCGCGTTCTGCGTGCTGCTCCTGGTGGCGCTGCTCGTGAACGCCGCCCGCGTCCAGGTCGTCCAGGGTCCCTCCTACGACGACAACCCGGCCAACCGCCGTGCCACGATCGCCCGTTACGGCCAGGCGCGCGGCGACATCCTCGTCGGCGGGCTCCCGGTCACCGGTTCCCGCGACACCGGTGAGCAGCTCCGCCACGAACGGGCCTACGAGAACGGGCCGTTGTACGCGCCGGTGACCGGGTTCGCCTCGCAGGTGTACGGGACGACGTTCCTGGAGCACGCCGAGGACGGCATTCTGTCCGGCACGGATCCGCTGCTGTCGCCCTTCCCCCTGTGGAACGAGGTCACCCGGGCGCAGAACCCGCCCGGGGACGTCGTCACGACCCTCAACCGGTCCGCGCAGGAGGCGGCGTACCGGGGGCTGGGCGCGCGCAAGGGCGCGGTGGCGGCGATCGAGCCGTCCACGGGCCGGATCCTGGCGCTGGTGTCCACGCCGTCGTACGACCCCGCCGAGCTGTCCGGGAACGGGGACGCGGTGACGTCGGCCTGGGCTCGGCTCAACGACGACCCGGAGAAGCCGATGCTCAACCGGGCCGCCCGGCAGACGTATCCGCCGGGCTCCACCTTCAAGGTGGTCACCGCAGCCGCGGCGCTGGACGCGGGGGTGGTCGAGGACCTGGACGCGCCCACCGACTCCCCCGATCCCTACACCCTGCCGGGCACGAGGACGCGTCTGACGAACGAGTCCGAGGGCTGCGCGGACGCCTCGGTGCGGGCGGCCTTCGAGTGGTCGTGCAACACCGTGTTCGCGAAGCTGGGCGCGGACGTGGGGGTCGACGCCATGTCCTCGACGGCGCAGGCCTTCGGCTTCAACGACACGAGCCTGCGGATCCCGTACTCGGTCGCACAGAGCACCTTCGACACCCACGTCGACAGGGCGCAGCTGGCACTGTCCTCGATCGGGCAGTACAACACGCGGGCCACACCGCTCCAGATGGCGATGGTGGCGGCCGCCGTCGCCAACGGCGGGCAGGTGCGGGCGCCGTACCTGGTGGAACGGACGGTCCGCAAGGGCGGCGAGACGATCACCACGACCGGTGCCCGTCCCCTGCACCAGGCGATGAACCCGGCGACCGCGGTGCGCATGCGGGAGCTGATGACCGACGTGGTGCGGGAGGGCACGGGCGCCAACGCGGCCATCCCCGGCGCCACGGTCGGCGGCAAGACCGGCACCGCCCAGCACGGCGTCGGCAACGCCGGTGTGCCGTACGCCTGGTTCGTGTCCTGGGCGCAGGGCAACGACGACATGGAGCCGAAGGTGGCGGTCGCGGTGGTGGTGGAGGACGCGGCGGCGGACCGCGGGGAGATCAGCGGAGGCGGGGACGCGGCGCCGATCGCGAGGGAGGTGATGAAGGCGGTTCTGGGCCTGTGAACCGGGGTACCGCGGCCCGGCAACGCGGCTCCGTGTGGGGAGGAGGGCTCGGGAGCCGGTCCAGGTCGCCCGCCGGCCAGCCCTCATGCGGCGGACGAGGTCACTCGTAGTCCTCGTCCAGCCCGTACTCACGTGCGGCGCTCATGATGGCGCCCCTGGGCCGGAGTCTGCCCGGCACGGTCAGCGCACCCAGGGGTACATGCCGATTCCCCCGTCGATGCAGTGATCAACCGATGAGGCGTTGACCTTCCTCGATCGCCTCCTCCACCTCCGCCGCCCGCTCCCGCTCCTCCACCGCGAAGCGTTCCGCGTCGAGCCGCTCGGCGATCTCCTCGTCCTGGGCCATCAGCAGGTCCAGGTTGGAGTCGCCCATCTCCAGGACGCCCATGTCGACATAGGCCCGCTGCAGGCGTTCGCCCCACAGGCCGATGTCCTTCACGCAGGGCACGATGCGGCTGAACAGCAGTTTGCGGAAGAGCTGGAGGAACTCGGACCGCTCGCTCAGCTCCTCGGCCTCCGTCCTGGGGATGCCGAAGTTCTCCAGCACCTCCACCCCGCGCAGCCGGTCGCGCATCAGGTAGCAGCCCTCGATGACGAACTCCTCGCGCTCACGGAGTTCGGCGTCGCTGAGCTGCTTGTAGTAGTCCCGCAGTGCCATCCGGCCGAAGGCCACGTGCCGGGCCTCGTCCTGCATGACGTAGGCCAGGATCTGCTTCGGCAGGGGCTTGCTGGTGGTGTCCCGGATCATGCCGAAGGCGGCCAGCGCCAGCCCCTCGATGAGGACCTGCATGCCCAGGTAGGGCATGTCCCAGCGGCTGTCGCGGAGGGTGTCGCCGAGCAGGGACTGGAGGTTGTCGTTGATCGGGTAGACCAGCCCGATCTTCTCGTGCAGGAAGCGGGCGTAGATCTCGGCGTGCCGGGCCTCGTCCATCGTCTGGGTCGCCGAGTAGAACTTGGCATCCAGATCGGGGACGGACTCCACGATCCGCGCCGCGCAGATCATGGCGCCCTGTTCGCCGTGCAGGAACTGGCTGAACTGCCAGGAGGCGAAGTGCTGACGCAGCTGGCCCTTGTCCCGGTCGGTCATCTTGTCCCAGTAGCGCGTCCCGTAGAGGGTCATGGACTCGTCGGGCGTGCCCAGGGCGTCGTGCGGGTCGACTTCGATGTCCCAGTCGATGCGCTTCTGCCCGTCCCACTGTTTGTCCTTGCCCTTCTGGTAGAGGGCGAGGAGACGGTCGCGGCCGTCGTCGTACTCCCAGCTGAAACGGGCCGCGCCGGTCGCGGGCACCTGCCAGTGGGGGTCTCCCGGGTCCTTGGCGTAGAGCTCGGAGGTCGGCATAACGGCAGGCTCACACGTAGACGCCGAGTCAACAAGTGCTGTGCGAGGGATTGACGACCTTGCTGACAAGCAGTCTCATAAGAGTCGACGCACGTACTCCGGGTAACGAGGTGAGGGAGCCATGACGACCCTGACGGAAGCCGACGCGGTCAACGGCCTGCGCGACGCGCTCGGCCTGCTCAAGGACCGGGAGCAGGTGGCCGAACGGCTGCTCGTCTCTTCCGCCAAGCACTCCTTCGACCCCGACAAGGAGCTGGACTGGGATGCGCCCTTCGAGGAGGGCAAGTGGTTCTGGCCGCCGGAACTGGTCTCGCTCTACGACACCCCGCTGTGGAAGCGGATGGGCGAGGAACAGCGGATCCTGCTCTCCCAGCACGAGGCCGCGGCGCTGGCCTCGCTGGGCATCTGGTTCGAGATCATCCTGATGCAGCTGCTGGTCCGGCACATCTACGACAAGTCGGCGACGAGCGCGCACGTCCGCTACGCGCTCACCGAGATCGAGGACGAGTGCCGGCACTCCAAGATGTTCGCCCGCCTGATCTCACGGGGGGACGCGCCCTGGTACCCGGTGAGCCGGGCCCACCAGACCCTCGGCCGGGTCTTCAAGACGATCTCCACCACCCCCGGTTCCTTCACGGCGACGCTGCTCGGCGAGGAGGTACTGGACTGGATGCAGCGGCTGACGTTCCCGGACGAGCGGGTGCAGCCGCTGGTCCGGGGAGTGACCCGCATCCATGTGGTCGAGGAGGCCCGCCATGTCCGATACGCCCGTGAGGAACTCCGCCGCCAGATGCTGACGGCACCCCGGTGGTCGCAGGAGTTCACCCGGGTCACCTCGGGCGAGTTCGCGCGGGTGTTCTCGGTGGCCTTCGTGAACCCCGAGGTCTACACGAACGTCGGCCTGGACAAGCGCGAGGCGATGGCCCAGGTCAAGGCCAGCGCGCACCGCCGCGAGGTCATGCAGACGGGAGCGAAGCGGCTGACGGACTTCCTGGACGACATCGGCGTGCTGCGCGGCGTCGGCCGCCGCCTGTGGCGTTCTTCCGGCCTACTGGCCTGAGGCGGGCCCACCGGCCACCGGCCGTTTGGCCCGCCCGGGGGGGCGGGGCCCGGGGGGGGCCGGGCCGC
>NZ_JBHYKH010000431.1:0-3394 GCF_042741275.1 Streptomyces sp. NPDC058964 | reverse complement strand
GCGGGCGCGTGCGGGGGCGTCCCCCCCGACGGCAGCGGCTGCTCTCCGGGCGGCCGGACCAAGGCGGGCTCCACGGCCGACGGCGGTGCCGGCCCTTCCGGCTGCGGACCCGAGGTGAGTCCGTCCGCCGACGGTCGTGGCCCTGTGGGCTGCCGGCCCGAGGCAGGCAGGCTCCACAACCGGCGGCGGTGGCTCCTGGGGCCGCCTTCCCGACGCCACCCCCGGCCGTCCGACCATCAGACCCCCCGTAGGGCGCGACGGCCACGCGGTGGCGGGCCTACCGGCGGCCGGCCCGAGGAGCCCGCGGTGGTGGCACCCGGACCGGCGTGGGTGTGCCGCGGTCAGCCGGGCCGGGAGCGATTACGCTGCCCGTCATGACCCCGCAGGCTCCCACCCCCGCCTATCGCCGGCTCAGTGTCGAGGAGCGCCGCAGTCAGCTGCTCGAGGCCGCGCTGTCCCTCTTCGCGCACCGTGCGCCCGAGGACGTCTCCCTGGACGACGTGGCGGAGGCGGCCGGAGTCTCGCGCCCGCTGGTCTACCGGTACTTCCCGGGCGGCAAGCAGCAGCTGTACGAGGCCGCGCTCAGGTCGGCCGCCGAAGAGCTCCAGCAGTGCTTCGACGAGCCCCGCCGGGGCCCCCTCGTCCCCCGCCTCGCCCGCGCCCTCGACCGCTACCTCGCCTTCGTCGACGAGCACGGCGCCGGCTTCAGCGCCCTGCTCCAGGGCGGCAGCGTCGTCGAGACCTCCCGGACCACGGCCATCGTGGACGGCGTGCGCAGGGCCGCCGCCGAGCACATCCTCAGCCATCTCGGCGTCACGGAACCGGGCCCGCGGCTGCGCATGACCGTCCGGATGTGGATCACGGCCGTCGAGGCGGCCTCCCTGATCTGGCTCGACGAGGACAAGCAGCCCCCCACCGGCGAACTCCGCGACTGGCTGGTCGAGCAGTTCGTGGCCGCCCTGACGGTCACCGCGGCCCGCGACCCGCAGACCGCCGCGCTCGTCGCGGGCCTGTCGGCGGGTGACTGAGACTGGTGCCGTGAAGAAACAGGACACCCCCTTCGAGGGCGGGCCCATGGACGGCCGCGTGCTCCCCGTGCTGGTGGGCCCCACCGGCCACCCGCCCAAGACGTACCGCATCCCGGTGCCGGACGCGCACGGCGGCCCGCCCACCGTCCTGGTCTACCGCCGTGTGCCCCGGGCGCACGGCCGGCGGCTCGGGCTGGTGCAGGGATGGAAGTACGAGTACGACCCGGAGGGCAGGAAGGGCGGCCGGCTCAGGTGGCCCTGGTCCAAGCCCGGCACCGGGCCGGGTGCCGCGTCGTCCGGCAAGCCGGATGGCGCGGACGAGTGACTCGGTTGCGCCGAACCGCGCACACTCCGCGCGCGGCCCGCACCTGCATGTCCGATTCTCGCGGTGCGATGAGAGGCGGAAGCCCCGCCCTCGTCGTATCGGAGGTGATGACGTGTCAGGAAGGCCACTGCACCTGGCCTGTACGGCCGCGCTGGCGGCCCAGGCCGTCCTCGCGCCCGTCCCCGCGGCAGCCGCTCCTGAACCGCGGCGCCCGGTGGCCCAGCTGCTGACGGACCTTCAGCGGCTGTACCGGCAGGCCGAACAGGCCACCGAGACCTACAACGCCACCGAGGAGAAGCTGAAGAAGCAGCGTGTCCGGGTGGAACACCTGGACGGGGAACTCGCCCGCGCCCGGATCTCCCTGCAGGAGAGCCGGGGCGCCGCCGGACGGCTGGCCCGGCAGCAGTACCAGGGCAGCACCGCCCTCTCCCCGTACGTACGCCTGCTGCTCGCCCGCGATCCGCAGCACGCGCTCGACGAGGGCCATCTCATCGGACAGCTGGCGCGGCAGCGGGCCGAGACGGTGGGCCGGCTCATGAGCAGCGAGAAGGAGAAGGACGAGCTGGCGCGGGAGGCCCGCAAGGCCCTCGACGGGCAGCTCGCCCTCGCCGAGCAGCAGAAGCGACAGCGCGACGACGTACGAGCGCGGCTCGGCGAGGTCCAGGAACTGCTCGCCTCGCTCAGCAGCAACCAGCTCGAGGCGCTCGCCGGGTTCGAGAAGGACGGGATCGCGGGCGCGCAGCAGAAGTTCATGGCTTCGGGTGCGCTCAGCAGCGACCGGACCCCCTCGAACGAGGGCGACAAGGCCGTGCGCTACGCCGTGGACCAGCTCGGGAAGCCGTACCAGTGGGGTGCGACGGGCCCGGCGGCGTACGACTGCTCCGGGCTGACCTCCCAGGCCTGGCAGCACGCCGGCACGCCCATCCCCCGGACCAGCCAGGAGCAGTGGGCGCAGCTGAGGCACGTTCCGCTGCGTGAGCTGCGGCCCGGTGACCTCGTCGTGTACTTCCCCCAGGCCACGCACGTCGCCCTCTACCTCGGCGACGGAAAGGTCGTCCAGGCACCGCGGCCCGGCGCCGAGGTCAAGGTGTCACCCATCGCGGCCAACCCGGTGCTCGGAGCCGTACGCCCCGATCCCGGCGGGGAGCCCCTGCGGCGGTACGTGCCGCCGAAGCTCCCGCGCGGCGCCCTGAACGGGTCCGACCAGGGCTACGCCCCGGCCGCCGCACCCGCCACGGAGGCGAGGTAGGCCCCGGTCTTCTCCGGGTCGTAGAAGAAGTTCTCGAAGTCGGCCGGGTCGTCGAAGGCGTTGGCGAAGCGGTCGGCGACCGGCTGGAGCTGGCCCGCCGCGCCGATCAGGTTCAGGATGTGCTCCGGCGGCGGGGCGAGCATGGCGTTCGTCCACTTGGTCACGTGCTGGGCCACGTTCCAGTAGCGGTCGAAGGTCGCCTGCATCCAGGCCTCATCGAACTCCCGGTCACCGTGTTCGAGGATGGAGGCGAGGTAGGAGGCCGCGCACTTGGACGCCGAGTTGGAACCCTGGCCGGTGATCGGGTCGTTGGCGACGACCACGTCGGCGACGCCGAGGACCGCGCCGCCGCCGGGCAGGCGGCCGATCGGGTTGCGCACGGTCGGGGCGTAGCGGCCGGCGAGGGTGCCGCCGGCGTCGGTCAGTTCGACCTTGGTGGCCCGCGCGTACTCCCACGGGAGGAACTTCTCCATGAGTTCCAGGGTCAGGGAGAGGTGCTCCGAGGGGTCCTTGACGTCCTTGAAGGCGTCCAGCGGGCCGCCGGGTATGCCCTCCCAGAAAAGGATGTCGGCGCGGCCCGAGGTGGTGAAGGTCGGCATGATGAACATCTCGCCGACGCCCGGGACCAGGTTGCAGCGGACGGCCTCCGTCTCCGGGTGCTCGGGGCGCGGGCCCATCCCGTGGACGTAGGCGACGGCGAGGGCGCGCTGGGGCTCGCTGTACGGGGAGCGGGAGGCGTCGCGGCCGCCCAACAGGTCGCGGTGGCCCAGGGACCCCCCCACGCAGTGTCTG
>NZ_JBHYKH010000430.1:903-7885 GCF_042741275.1 Streptomyces sp. NPDC058964 | reverse complement strand
CTCCCCGCGCCGACGTGGGTAGGGGACGGCGGCTGTGAGTGTCCGAACTGGGGCCCCGGGCGTCGGGTGCCCGCACGGCGGGTGGTGCTGCGTGCGCATGGGCGGTCCGTCGGCTTTCTCGGGGCGGTGCGATCCGTGAGCAGTATTTATATATGCCGTCCGCTTTGCAAGACGTATGAAAACATTCATGCGCGATATGGGCTGAATGATCCCTGTACGAGGCCGTGTGGCCGAAAGGGGTGGGGAGCCGCCGGTTTCGGTGGCGGGCGGACCGGTGTCAGTCCTTCAGGAAGAACTGGTGCTGCTCGGCGACCTGCTCGTAGTCCTCCAGGCGGGCCTGGGTCCGCTCGGGGTCGGCGTCCGTCATGGCCTGCAGCAGCGCGGCGGACATCACGCCGGGCGCCGCGTAGGAGTCGAAGACCAGGCGGGAACCGGTGCCGGTGGTGAAGGTGACGTCGGCCTCGTCGGCCAGCGGGCCGAGCGCCAGGTCGGTGATCAGGGCGACACGCAGACCCGCGCCGCGTGCGACCCGGATCGCGGTCAGCGTCTCCTGGGCGTGCCGCGGCATGGCGAACGCGAGCACCCAGGTGCCCCCGGCCTCGCGGGACTGCAGCAGCGCGTCGTAGGCGACGCTGCCGCCCCGGGTCACCAGCCTTACGTCGGGGTGGATACGGCGGGCGGCGTAGGCGAAGAACTCGGCCAGGGACACCGAGATGCGCAGCCCCAGCACGGTGAGGGGGGTGGACTGGGACAGTTCGCGGCCGAGCCAGATGACGCGGTCGGGGTCGGCGAAGTCCCGCCGGAGGTTCTCCAGGTTCTGGATCTCGGCGTCGACGGCCGCCTGGAGCTCGTTGCTGCGGTCCTCGTCGGCGGCGCTGGGACCGCCGGCCAGGGCGCGCAGCGCGATCGACTGGAGCTTCTCCCGTAGCGCCGGGTAACCGCTGAAGCCGACCGCGGCGGCGAACCGGGTCACCGACGGCTGGCTGACGCCCACCCGGTCGGCGAGGTCCGTGATGGACAGGAACGCGGCCTCGGTGATGTGCTCGATCAGGTACTGGGCGATGCGGCGCTGCCCGGGGGACAGCCGCGGTCCGTCGAAGAGCTCCCTGAGCTGGGAGGTCGGTGCGGCTGCCGCCTCCGGTACGGTTTTGCCCGAGGTGATCGCGGATGCCTGTGCGCGTGCCTGCTGCGGCGATGGCACCGGTGCGCCTCCTTTGTCTCCCACGAAGACTCAACATAGCTCACGGACCGTGGTGACCAGGGGGTGTGTACGGAGGTCAGCGCCGGTAGATCGTGATCGAATGACCGACCTCGTCGATCGGACGACTGGTCTTGATCAATTCTGCAAGTCGCCCGCGTGCCTTGGCGACCGACGAGTCCGACACGACCAGAAGCCCGCGCACCGCGGCCGCCGGCACCTTGCGCGGATCGGAGGCGTGGACGCCGTAGTACGCCGGGACCCCACTGCCCTTGTACACCAGCCAGATCCGTTCGCCCCGGTACCGCCGCTCCAGCCGGTCGGCCAGCCGGCCCAGGTCCTGGCCCCAGTCCACGTTGGAGTCGTGCAGCCGCAGGTGGGTCTTCGCCGGACCGCCGAACGCCTCGTTGGAGTACGGCAGGTAATACGGGTACGTCCGCAGCGAACTGACGGCGACGAAGGCGACCAGCGCCACCGTGAGCACCGGTGCCCACCGCCACCGCACCGCGAGGACACAGGCTCCCCCGACCGCCAGGAACAGCGGCACGAACAGCGCGTACCGGGTGCCGAAGTCCCGCGACCCGGTCATCGCGGCCGCCAGCAGCACGGCGGGCGGCAACAGCACGTACGGCGCGGCCGGCCGCAGCCGCCGTACCGCGACCAGCGCGGCGGCACCCGCCGCCCACAGCGCGAGCATGCCGAGCGGGGTCTTCACCAGCAGCGCGGCCGGCAGGTAGTACCAGAGCGAACCCGTGTAGAGCCGGCCGAACAGATAGCCCTGCCACGGGTAGTCCTCCATGGCGAACTGGACGCGCATCCCGGCCCGGAACGCCTCCGGGAACGGCAGCAGTTCGACCGCACGAGCGCGCAGTCCGTGGACGACGGGCACGGCCTCCGCGGGCGTGAACCGCAGCCTCGGGTCCACCGCGAGATACGCCGCCCACACGACGGCGACCGCCGCCAGCGCCACCACGCCCGCGCCCGCGAGCCCGAGCGCCAGAGTCCTGCGGCGCCCGGCTCGCTCCCGTGGACGGCGGGCGTGCCACACCGACACGAGGGCCAGGGCCATCAGCACCGGAATCGCCGGCAGCGCGCTCATCTTGGTGGCCACCGCCGCCCCGAGCACCGCCCCGGCGAGCGGCAGGTACAGCCGCGGCCGGAGCCGGGCCCGCCACACCAGCCACGCCGACGTCAGCACGAACCCCGCCGTGGGCACGTCCAGAGTGGCCAGCGAGCCGTGCGCGATGACGTCGGGGGAGAGGGCGTACAGGGCCAGCGCCGTCACCCCGGCCGCCCGGCCGGCGACCTCCCGCGCGAAGGCCAGGACGACCAGCCCGAAAAGCAGCGTCAGCGCGATCACCGGCAGACGGGCCCACAGCATCAGCCGCCACGGGGCGTTCCCGGACTCGTACAGCAGATGTTGCCCGATCTGCCCCTGGCTGCCGGGGTAGGAGGCGTCGTAGCGCGGGTCGGCGACCGCCACCCCCGCCATGATCACGAGCTTGCCCAGCGGCGGGTGCTCCGGGTTGTAGCGCAGCCGGTGCTCGCGCAGGTAGTCGGTGGCCGTGGCGACGTACACCGGCTCGTCGATCGTGGGCGTCTGCTGTGCCGCCGCGGTCACCATCGCGACGGCCATCTGGCCGAGCAGCAGCACCACGAGCAGCGGCACCAGCCACCGCCGGCGGTGCCGCAGGCCCTCGTACAGGCGCGCGGACGCGCTCGCCCGCTCCCTCCGGTCCCCACTGCCGTCACGGACCCCGGGATCGAGGACCGGCTGCTGTTCCCGCGCCATCATCCGCCCCGCGGTGACTGCCGCCGCGTGGCGGCGGGAGCGATCGGGAGCCGCGTCATGGCCCCACTGTCGCACCGCTCCCGCCACCGGGCGCGTCACCGCCTCACAAGTCGTACCGACAGACCCTCCGCCGTGTACACGGGTACGGCCCGCAGCCGGTCGGAGTTCAGCTCCACACGGTCGAACCGGCCGCTCAGCCGCGGGACGCCGACGACCGGCAGCGTGCTGCCCGCCGACGGCGGGTGCTCGGCGTCGAGCCGCAGCGACAGCACGCTGCCCCCGCCCAGCACCGCCCGGTGCCCGACCACGAGCGGCGCCTCGCGGCCGCAGCGCAGCGTGAGCTCCAGCGCGCCGGAGTCCTGCGTGTATCCGCCCCGCACGCGCACACGCCCGTCCACCCGCAGCGTCCCGCCCGAGACCCGCACGTCACCGCGGCCCAGCGCGTCCTGGGAACCGGCCACCAGCGTGCCCGCCGCCAGCACGGTGCCGCCCGTGTACCGGTTGCGGCCGGTCAGCGTCAGCGTGCCGGTGCCCCGCTTGGTCAGACGGCCGCACCCGCCGATGTCGTTGCGCCAGCCGTCGGCCGCGCCGAAGCCCCCGGCGGCCCCGTCCAGCGTCACCGTGACGTCGGAGTCGAAGGCGCCGTAACCGTCCGCGGCGGTGAACAAGTCGAGCCGGCCCCACTGCTCGGCGCCGTCGAGCAGCACGTACCCGGAGGGCAGTGCGGTGGTGCGCAGCACCTCGCGCCGCTGCTCCGCGTCGAGGTACGGCAGCCGCGTCTCCAGCAGCACCTCCGCCCCCTTGGGCACGGTCAGCGGCAGATCGCGGTCGAGCCGGGTCAGGACGTACGTCAGCCGGGGCGCCACGGCTGCCGCGTTGGCGTCGCGGTCGGCGTACGGGTCGGTCTCCGGGCCGGCCGAGTGCGCGTAGGCGTACAGCGTGTCGGCGGTCGAACCCGTCCGCCGCCGGAAGTAGGCGAGGGCCTGGGCCCGTGCCGCCGCCTTGAGGCCGGCGTTCGCCGGGTCGGCGAGCGTCGCGGCGGCCAGGGCCGTGGCCATCACACGGCCGCCGATGACGTCGACGGTGCTGTGCATGCCGGCCACGATCCGCGTGTGGCTGAGCTCCAGGGCACGGGTCACCAGCTCCTGGAACCGCTCGGGGACCGCGTAGGCGTAGGCCAGTGCCGCCAGATGGAAGGCATTGGTGTGACCGCTCGGAAAGCCGCCGTCGTCGGCGGGCGACGTGCCGCGCTGGCGCAGCAGCTGCGGGGCGACCACCACGTCCGACTCGTACACCGGGTACCCGAGAGCGTCGGTCCGCCCGGTGCCGACGACCTCGCTCTCCTCGTTCATGCGCCACGGACGCGGGTACTGGTAGGCGTACTTGGCGGGGTTGCCGGAGGCGTAGGGACCGCGCACGGTGTCGACGAGTTCGGCCACCTTGCCCAGCGCGGAGTCGTGCGAGCCCGCGCCGAGCGCCGAGCCCGGCGGGGCGCCGGCGGGCACCGTGTCGCTGATCGTGGTCGTGGGCGTGCCGTCGGGGGCACTCGTGACGGAGGTGACCGCCATGGCCCCCTCCCGGTACAGGTCGGCCAGCGGGCCCAGGCCGGCGATCACCGCATGGCTCTGGTGCTGCCGGTCGTAGACGAAGGCCTCCTTCGCCTCGGCGTCCGTACGCTGCGCGGTGATCCGGGCGCAGTAGCGCATGTTGGCGCGCAGCACCTCCGGCCGCAGGGGGGCACCGGTGTTCCAGGCGGAACCGGTCTTCCACACCCGGGCGAAGCCGCCGAGGACGCGGACCACCGCGTTGGTCTCCGGCGTCAGGTTGGCGATGACGTTCGACCGGTAGTCGTCGACGAACGCGGCGGCGCCGGCCGCGGCCTTCGCATCGGCGGCGGACAGCCACGTGACGAAGGCCGGGGCCGCCAGCACCGCGGCCGACGCGCCCAGGGAGGTCTTGAGGAATCCGCGCCGGTTCGGGGCGAGTGCGCCGGCCGGCGAGTCGGAGCGGTGCCCGGCTGGTGACGGCATAC
Organism: Streptomyces sp. NPDC058964; assembly: GCF_042741275.1. NCBI lineage: Bacteria > Bacillati > Actinomycetota > Actinomycetes > Kitasatosporales > Streptomycetaceae > Streptomyces > Streptomyces sp. NPDC058964. The sequence continues at coordinate 2,863 of NZ_JBHYKH010000430.1, read as the reverse complement.
GTGTGCCTCTCTCGGGTTCTTCGGCCGTGCGGCCGGGGGAGATCCACGTGACCGACGAGGCTGTTCGACGCTGTTCGGCTCGGGTCGGTCCCGTGGGAAACAAGTTGAACGAGCGAATGTCCAGGGCCGGTCCGTGTCCCGGTGGCCAGGGCGCGGCGACCGGGACGTGTCCCGCGGGTGAACTGGGGCGGCGCGGTTCACAGGAGCGCACGCGCCAGCGCCACCGCGCCCTCCACCGGTGGCACCCGCAGCGGGTGCGGACGGGCGGCCGGCAGGGCCGCGGCGAGCGCGCCGGCGAAGGCGTCGTACAGACGCGGCTGGGTGAGGACGGTGCTGCCCGCGACCACCACGTCGTCGACGGCGACGCCGCGTTCGGCCAGCCGTACGACGAGCGCCGCGAGCGAGCGGCCCCCGGCGGCGATCACTTCGCGGGCGAGGAGCGAGCCCGCCTCGGCGGCCGCGAAGAGGACCGGGGCGTGCCGGCCCCACTGCGCGGAGACATCGGTGGCACCCTCCAACGCCGCGCCGAGCGCGGGAACTTCGGCCACCTCGAAGGCGGTGAGCAGCCCCGTCGCCAGCGCGTCCGGTCCCGCCCCGCGGTCGTGGGCGGCCCAGACGGCACGCGCGGCCTCACGGACGAGGCCGGCCGCGCCGCCCTCGTCCCCGAGGACCGCCCCCCAGCCGCCGATCTGAAGGGGAGTGCCGTCGGCCCGCCGGCCCACGGCCACCGAGCCGGTGCCGGCCACCAGGCCGACGCCCCGGTCCAGACCGGCCGCGGGGACGAGCAGTTCGGCGTCGCCGACGACCGTGACGGGAACGCCGAGGAGATCCCGCAGCGCGGTACGGATCGCCGCGCACTGTCGGGGTGTCTCGCAGGCGTGCCCGCCGACGGCGAGCGCGGAGGGGCGCGCGCCCGCCGGAAGGGCGTCCCGGACCAGTGCGGCCAGCCGGCCGGCGGCGGCCTCGGGGTGGTGCGGCCGCCAGCCGCTGCTCGTACGGACGTGGTCGGCGACCGTGCGGTCTCCGGCGACGGCGCGGACATGGGTCTTGGTGCCGCCCACGTCGACACCGACCACGAGAGGGCTCGAACGGGGTGCGTCCTGCACGGATCCTCTTTCGTCGTTGCAGCGGCCGCGACGGCGGGCGAGCCGTGTCCGGACAGGGGAGGACGAAGAACTCGGGAAGCCCCGGGACGGGCCTCGGACGGAGCACGGCAGGCGAGTACCGTGAGATTCGTTAGGAAACTAACTAACGAAGTATGGTGCGTCAAGAGGCAATCCATCGCCGCATCCCCGGAGCGGATCGAGCCGACCGGCAGGGCCGGCGGATCGGTCCGCATCGACCGGGGAGCGTGGCCCGCTACCCGTGTGGGGGAACTGTGGAACAAGACGTGGCGGACGCCCCCCGCCTGACCGAGAGCGCGAGCGCGGTGTTCTCCGTGCTGGCCCAGGCGGGCAGCGCGACCCGGCCGCAGCTCGCGAGTCTGGCGGGCCTGTCCAAACCGACCGTGTCCTCGGCCGTCTCGGAACTGGAGGGCGCGCGGCTCGCCGCCCATTCCGGCACCGCCTCCAGCGGTACGGGCCGTACCGCCGCCGTCTACCGGCTCGGACCGGCGGCCGGAGCCGTGCTCGCCGTCGACCTCGGTCCCGCCCTCACCCGGGTCCGCGGCTGCGCCCTGGACGGCACCCTGCTCGCCCAGGCCACCGGCTCGCGCGCGGACGCCCCCGACGTCGTGCGCGAGGCCCTCGCCGCGCTGCCCGGCGACGCCCCGCTGCGCACCATCGTCGTGGCCGTCGGCGACGTCACCGCGCGGACGGAAGGCACCCGGGCGCGCCCCGCGACTGCCAAGGCCGGCCCCGTCTTCGACGCCGTGAGCGTCGCGCTGCCGCCGGGCGTTCCCGTCCACCTCGAGAACAACGTGAACTGCGCCGCGCTAGCGGGACTGCACGAGGGCGCGGCG
>NZ_JBHYKH010000430.1:0-893 GCF_042741275.1 Streptomyces sp. NPDC058964 | reverse complement strand
GGCCGGCGCACCTTCGGCTATCTGCGGATCGGCGTGGGAGTCGGCCTCGGCATCGTCGTCGGGGGCCGGGTGCTGCGCGGGGCGAACGGCGCGGCGGGCGAGCTGGCCCGGCTGCCCTACCCCTGGGACGAGGGCCGCGTACCGCGCCGGGAGGCCCTGGAGGAGTACATCGGCGAGCGTTCCCTGCTGCGCCGGGCCGCGGAGGCCTGGCAGGACGCCGACGGGCCGTGCCCGCACACCACGGAGCGGCTCTTCGCCCTCGCCGGGGAGGGCCGGGCGGCGGCCCGCGCCGTCGTCGGCCGCCATGCCGCGGACATCGGCCGGCTCGCCGCGGCCGTGGTCGCCGTACTGGATCCGGGACTGATCGTGCTGGGGGGCAGCACCGGCGCGGACCCGCGGCTTCTGCCCGGTGTACGGGCCGAACTGGAGCGGCTGAGCTGGCCCACCGAGGTGGTCAGCAGCACGGTCGGGGACCTCGGCACCGTCGTCGGCGCTGCCCGGCTCGCGGTCACCCGGGGAGTCCAAACCGTGACCGAGGCCGCGGAGACGAAGGATTGACGGCCTCCGACCCGGTCTGCCAATGTCCGGACAAGCGCTTTCTAAGCCGGCCGGGACGCCGGATTGGGGTGAGCGTCCCGCCCGTACGAGACGTACGGCAGCCACGCGAGGGCGTGCTCGCGTGACGGCGGCCACGGTGGCCGGGGTCCCCACCCGTCAGGGCGGTACGGCCGGGCGAGGCCGCGCCCCGGAAGGCGCCTTCCGCACAACCTCGCACCCGTGCCGCAGCGACCGGCCGGGAAATCCGTCACGCACATCCAGGGAGGACCCGGTGGGTCACCAGATCTCGCGCAGAACCCTCTTCCGCTCCGCGAGCGGACACGCCCGCGCCGGCG
>NZ_JBHYKH010000429.1:0-7914 GCF_042741275.1 Streptomyces sp. NPDC058964 | reverse complement strand
GGGGGGGGCCCGGCGGGGGGGGGGGCCGCCCCCCGGCGCCAATCTTCCCCCACCGGGACACCCCCCCCGGGGCCCGGGGGGCTCCCCCCACGGGGGGCCCGCGGCACCACAGCGAGATGTCATCCTCCTCCTCGGTGAGGTCCGGCCAGCGCTTCAGAAGCGCGGCTACGAATTCGGCTATGCGCTCGGTCGGCGGGTGAACCTCGCCGGTGCCGATGCAGCGGTCGTACAGGTCATTGAAGAACCGGCCTGCAGCAGCGTCGTCCTCTGGGAGGTCGATTGGGAGGTCGGTGCGAGTTCCCCGGCTCCGGTTGAAGGTCCCCGTGATGACCTGCCAGCCGAGCGACGTGGAAAGCGTTGAGGACGGTGTGCGGGTGCTCCGGGCCCAGCGCGCGGCTTCGGTCCTGGAGAAGATCGGCGAAGAGGCGGGGCGCCTTGCACGGATTGCCCTTCAAACCGGTCCAGTAGGCGATGTCGTGCCGTACCGCGAATGTTGCGACAGCCGGGGTCATTGATCCGCAGTGCGTCGGTCAGCAACCTCTGAAAAATGGCGCGACGCCGCACGGCGATCCCCGCGGACGGCGGTCCAGCAGGCCGCGTTGCGGCGAGCGACAACTGGCCCTGACAATCCGCCTCCAGCCGGACGAACAGTTCCAGCGCGGCGGACGTATTGCTCACAGCTCCGATCCACGAGGCCGGTCAACGTCGCTCCCGCAGTTCCTGAAGGGCCCGGTCCGGGGCGAGCGTCAGGGTGGCAGACCGAAGAGACATCAGAGCTTCGCCGGGACGCCGAGGCTCGACGACGGCGGTCCTGGTCAGGGGCATCGCGCCGCCGCGGCCCTTCGGCTCGGACGAGCCGGAGGGCCGTGCTGAGCAGCAAGGTCCGGGCTGATCCGCCAAGTACCAATGGAAAACAGGCTGCCTGCGGCAGACCTCCTGTCCGGCGCAGCCGATCCGGCCGGTCACCCGTACGGCGTAGGCGGACACAGTCGATCTCGGCCGCAGGGTGTGAGATAGGCGGTGCAGGCCGTCATGGCCGTCGCGATCGTAATGGGCAGGATGGAGGATTGTGGCGTGGTGCAGGGAACGGTGAAGTGGTTCAACGCGGAGAAGGGCTTCGGCTTTATCGCGCAGGATGGTGGAGGCCCGGACGTGTTCGTGCACTTCTCGGAGATCGAGGGAACCGGGTACCGGGGCCTGGAGGACAATCAGAGGGTGGAATTCGAGATCACGCAGGGCCAGAAGGGGCCGCAGGCCTCACGGGTCCGGGTGATCTGACACCCGCTCATCCTGCGGCCGCGTCGGCGCAGACCATGAGGGCCTCTCGCCACACCTGTGGCGAGGGGCCCTCGGTGTGACGGGCCGGATGGCGGGTCTGTCGGCTTCGACGAGCGGTGGCCCCGGACGGGCCGGACACGGGCGGGACCTGCGACCACGTGCAGCTCGTCGTGGCCACGAAGATGATCGCGGCCAGTACCTCCCGGTCTCCGTACCTGCGCCGGCCACCACCCTGCGGCCGCGTCGGCGCCTCCGGTACCACCCGCTGGAACAGCTCCCACAGCGAGATGAGACGAACCGTCGAGCGGCTGATCAACAAGCTCAAGGCCTGGCGAGGCATCGCCACCCGATACGACAAGACCCCGGACAGCTACCTCGCCGGCCTCCATCTGCGCGCCTCGATGATCTGGATCAAGGACCTCACGAATGGGGCGCCGACGCCCGACGGCATCGGCCTCCACTTCGTGGGCAGCGTGACCTGTACGAAGAGTCTCACCGAGGGGCTTCAGTGCAGCGGCGAGGCAGCCGGCCTCGGCAACTCTCGCACCGACGCGTTCCTGACCGCCGACTCCGTCAATGCGGAGTACGTGTGCGTCAACCGCGGCGGCAACATCGCCCCCGGTCAGGGCACGGAATTCCAGAACGTGACCGGCCCGGTCGAGCACATCCGGCCGCGCAACGGCCAGATCACCTTCAAGGACGTCACCATCCCGCCGCCCGAGACCCCCTCGGCTGGGGAGGTCTGCCCCAACGGGAACTGGAGCGTGACCCTGACCCACCTGTCCTTCAGCGGCGTGGTGCTCCACATCCAGCAGGACGGCAACGACATCCTGACGCGTAACCTCGGCTTCATCGACCCCTGATCCTGAGGAGTGCATCGCCCGGGGCAGGGTCTCCCTGCCCCGGGCGCGTTGTCCATCGATCGGGATGAGGCGCCGGGGGGCGGCGGCAACCCCGCGCCCTGATCGCGACGCCCCCCGATCCCGATCTCAGTCTGAGACCGGTTGACGGACGAAACCGCAGTTCTGATGCCCTTGGATTGACGGCACTTCGTGACGGCAACACCGGTGCACGCTGCCGCATCAGGAGAGCTAGTCACGCACCGTGCAGGCAGGCGGGTGCAGCCGCGCCCCTCACCATCGGATCACCCGGATGAACTCCTAAAGCGGGTGTCGCAGGTTCGAATCCTGCTGGGGGAACAGTGCATTACCCCTCTGACCTGGGGTTTATCCCCCAGGGAGGGGCCCCTGCTCGGCCTCGGACTCGTCCGGGGCCATTTGCGTAATTGGGGCCGCGCCGGGGCCGGGCTGTTCAGACAGCCGGGCGCCGGAAGGAGCGCCATAGAGAGCGGGCCACCAGGTAGAGCAGATCGACGATGAGGAGCAGTACGCCGGCGGACAGCAGAGAGAGCATGCCGTCGACGGTCGCGCCGATGGCGGCCAGAGCGATTCCGGCGATGAGCTGGGTCAGGAAGAGGACCATGACGGGATGCCTCCCGGGACGGAACCGCGCGGGACCTGCCTGGCCTCTCGTCTACGGCGGGACACGCTGTGACTGGGCTCGGTCTCGCGTCGGCCTAGGAGCGGTACGTGACGTCCCGGTGCAACAGGGCGCTGCCGTCGGTGGCGGCGACAGCCAGGCTTCCCCTTGTCCCAGAGCAGCTCGGACCGGTCCTGTCGCGTGGCTGGTGCCATCGAGTGCGCCAAGTCGAAGCGAGTGCGGGTTCCAGCAATCCGGGACGTCTCGCAGCCGGTGACCCATGGGGCTTCGGCCCAAGGAGACTCAGGCGGTGCGTTGGGCGCGGTGGCGGACTTCGCGGAATCGGACCTTCGACGGGAGGCCGTCCAAGCCGGCCGAGTCCCGTGCGTGTACGAGTGTCTCCTGGCTCAGTCGACCCAGGGTCCACGCCGGATCCGCGTCAGGCTCCAGCAACAGCCGAACGCTTGCGGTGGGAGCGGTACGCCGGCCCGTCAGCCGTACATGAGCCCGCGAGACCCCGTCCAGGGCCTCCGCCTCTTCCTCGATGACGTCCTCCAGCGTGCGCCCATTGAGTCGCGCCGCCGTGCCGTCTTCGCTGTCGACCAGGACCTGGTCCAGGCGGCGTCTGCGCTGCGCGAGGAGCCACCACAGCAGCAGGGCCAGCAGCACGACGAGCACCGCGATGACAGTCGGCCACCACCAGCCCTCTCCCCGCCACCGGGTGCGTCCCTCGGTGCCCAGCACCACATCGTCCGGCCCACGGAACGGCCACCAGCCCGGCATGCCGAAATCCCCGCGGCGTTGCAGATCGAGGCCGCCCAGCAGCACGCCGCCGCCCAGGGCGAACAGTCCAAGGCCCAGAAGCCCCAGCAGCACCCGGTTCACTGTCTTGAGCACCCGGCTCACCTCAGTCCTTCCTCGGGCGCCGGACGCGCACGGTCAGCGCGGGTCGTCGGGCGAGTCCCAAGAACGTCACGGCATCGCCCAGCATGGCGTCCAGGTCCGCGCGGACTGCTTCGAGATCGCGGAAATGCGCCCGTGCCCGGACTTTGACCTTCCGGCGACCGACAGCGACCTGCGCCGACTGGACACCGGGCACCTGCACCGCCCGGTCGCGCAGAACCAAGGCGGCCGCGCGACGGTCCAGCCCGGCCCGGACGTCCTGCGTCCCGGGGCTACCCGTGGGTTGCCGCATGGGTAGCAGCCTGCGCAGTCCGGGCGTCACCGCCAGCAGGAAAAGCCACAGGCCGAGGGCCATCGCGACCGCGGCCCCGACGATCATCCAGGTGTCGTCCAGGGGCCGTGTGGCCAGTTCCCCGGCGAGCCGCCGCCGCCAGCGCATCGCAGGGCGGCCTGCCCGCACCGAGACCACGTCGTACAGGAGCAATCCGATGGCCGCGGCGGACAGCAGGGCCACCAAGGCCGCGGGAATCCGCCGCGATGACCAGAATCGGTGTGCCGACCGGCCTGTTTCGTCGTTCGCCGCCGTCGCGCCCGCGCCCGTCGCCGGCGTGCCATCGGCGGACGGAGCCGCCTGTCCGGAATCCGGGGGAAGGCCGCTGTCACCGGTCGATGGCCGCCCGGTGTTCGCGCTCATCTCACCCTCTCCTGGTCCGGGTACCGCGAATGCACCGAGTGCAGCCTCTCGACCGACACCACGAGGTCGGACACATCCATACCGGCCCATGCCCGGATCCGTTCGACAACCTCCCGGCGCACCGCGGCGCACTGCGCCCCGATGTCGGCCGGATAGCCGAGTTCGACCGTGATGCGCAGCTGTGCCGCGCCGATCACCTGCTTCCGTCCGGCAGCAGATTCGCCGTCACGTGCTGCGGTACCACGCTCCGGCGCCCGTCGCACTGACGCGGTTACGCGTGGCGTCCGGCGACCGGGTGGCACGCGGCCGGCCGACTCGGTGAACCGGCTCAGCGCCTCGCGCGCCACCCGGGAAGCGATCTTCGCAACTACCCGGTCGGCGACGGTGATCCCGCCACGCTCTTCGCGGGGGATGCCCGGACGCCGGTCTGCTTCACCGTTCACTGACGCCAGTCTCCCCGAGCCCGCCGCTGGTCATCGTGGATCCGCTCCTGCCGGTCTCGGCGGCGGACGAAGTCGCCCGGTTCGAGATCACCTTCCATCAACCGCCCGACCACGAGACCGACGACGCCCAGCGTCAGCACCAGCAGGAAAGCCCAGAAGCCACCGAAATAGGCGGCGAAACCCAGCGCCATTCCGGCCATCAAACCCACCACGGCCCTGCTCATCACGCGCCCCTTCACTCGAGCGGCTGCTCCGTTCCGGCTACCGGATCTGCTGCCGCTCTTCCTCTTCGTCCTCCTCGTCGGGCAGCTTCACGTCGCTGACCGTGATGTTGACTTCCACGACTTCCCGACCCGCCATCCGCTCCACTGCGGAGATCACGCTCTCCCGCACCGCACCGGCCACGTCCGTGATCGAGACGCCGTAGTCGACGACGATCTCCAGGTCGATGGCCGCCTCCCGCTGTCCGACCTCGACGCTGACCCCGCGTGTGGCGGACTTGCCGCTACCGGCGCCAGGCATCCGCTCCCGCATGGATCCCATCGAGCGGGCGAATCCGCTGCCGAGGGCGTAGACGCCGGGCACATCCCGTGCCGCCATTCCGGCGATCTTCTCCACCACCACATCGGCGATGGTCGTCCGGCCGCGAGAAGCGGGCGCACCGCCGTGCCTTGGGCCGCTGTTCTCAGTCATTGGGATGTTCCTCCCTTATGAGGCCCACCTGACACTCACTATTGAGATTATCTTTGTTTAGTAGGTTTTGCCCTATTCAAACGCTGTGGAGTGAAGTGGGTGAATGGGTGGCCAGGGGAGAGGGGAAGAGAAGGTGAAGAGTCGGTGAAAACCGAGGCGTGGACGCAGACAGTACGGCTTCAGCTCGGTCTGGGCCGACTGCTTCCACTCGGCGGGCCCGACGACGGGACATGGATCACCGAGCAAGCGGCCGTCCAGGCCCTCGGGCGTGCCGCGGCCGACCTTCCCGGCGTTCGGCTGGAGTCTCTACGCATCGGGCCGGCGCCGCTCGAACCCGTGTCCGAGCCAGCCGTCCGTCCGCCGGCCAGCGCGCTGCCGCCCGGCCCGCTCAGGAGCGAAGCCGCCTTCTCGGCATCGCTCGGGCAGCCACTGCCCGAAACCGCCGACCAGTTGCGGAGCACACTGCTCGACGCGGCCGCTGAACGGCTCGGCCTGGCCACGGTGACAGCCGACCTGCGCGTCACGGATCTCTATGAGGGCCCGGAGACAGGCGTGACAGCGCGGACAGCGGCGAGTGCCGTGAGGCCTACGCCGGAAGCCGTAGCCGCAACCGCACGAAGCTCGCCCCCGGTGACCGGAGCAGGATCCACAAGGGGGTCTGGCGGGGAGCTGGCGGACGTGGCGATGGGGGTCCCGGGCGTCGCCCGTCTCACCGCGGTGCTGGGGAGCCGCCCTCTCAAGGTGGAGGACCATGCCGACCCACCCGGCCGGCACATCGAGGTCCACCTCGCGGTCGCCTCTGGACACCATCCACTGGAAGTCGCCCGCGCCGTCCGGACCGCCGTAGCCGACGCAGCGGCCACTGGCGCCCCGGGCCCGGTCACCGCCGCCGTCCTCATCACGGAAACCGCGGCCTAACCAGCCCGGCGTCAACGGCAGCTCGACGTATTCGGCCTGATCCGATCCCGATCTCGGGCCCTCGCCCTCGGCGCAGACCACACCCCGGCCACCTGTCCGAACTCAGAGACGTCCGCCTCGGCGCTGTTACTACTGTCGGCGCCTAAACGCTCTCCGGATCAGCAGGAAGGCCGCAATGGCGATCAGGGTGATCCCCATCAAAATCACGATGACCCCGACGACGAGCAGAAGCATCCCAAGCAGGATCAAGATCGACCCGATGATGAGAAGAAACATCGCGAGAACGGTCACGGTCGCCTCCTGCGCCCCCTCCGACTCTGACTCCTTCCGGCCCTCCATCGCAAATATGTCCGGACAAAATCCGGAATGCGCCGCCCACCGATGATGCCCGCCTGCTGGGGTCCGGCCCACTTACGGGCTGGCCTCGGTTCTGCCGTGAAAGCGCGCTGATCACTCCAGACGCTTTGCCTGTCCTGTCATGGTGTGAGACCTGCCCGTAGGGCCTGCGCAGCCGCTGACCGACGAAGCAGACGTCCTCCTTGCTCCGCGGTCGCGCGACGCACTACCCGCAGTGGAGGACGCGCCCTACCTGCGGCCCGGTCCCAGCGGCTCCCGGGGCGGTGCCGAGCCATAGGCCTACTTCGGAGAGAGTTCACCATCATGACCAGAGACACCACGGTGCGCCCCCGGCCCTCGGAGGCGTCCGGCAGTGACTTCGCCCGATTGTCGAGAAAGATCACTGCTGCCGGGCTGCCGGGCTGCCGGGCTGCCGGGGTGCCGTCCCGGCTATTACGCACTGCGGATCACAGTGGTGGCCGGGCTCTATGTAACTGGTTGGGCCGCCGTCGCGATCATCAGCGACGGTTGGTGGACACTGGCGGTCGGGGTGGATCGCCGGTGCCGGTATCGGGATGGGCTACGGGTGGTGGCAGGACAAGCACACCCGCCACCACGCCAACCCCAACCACGAGGACCTCGACCCCGACCTCGACCCCGACCTGCTGGTCTGGTCCCAGGACCAGGGCCGGGCCGCCAAGGGGCTCCCACGCCTGATCGGCCGCTGACGGGCCGGTGGCCTTTCGGCCTGGGCCCCGTCGACCGTCCGCGCCGCAGTTCGCACACACGGCCCGAATCCACGCCGCCTCCCCCCACCGTGCCCCGGCGGAGGCCGATGGCGCCATGGCCCACCCACCGCATCGCACCTGCTGTCCTTGTCGCCGCCGACGAAGACGCGGCCCTTCGCCGGTGCCCATGCTGCTCCCGCGTCCTCCTTTCGCTCGTTTCCGGTACGGATTACATGGGTGGGGCGCCCCGGAGTGAACACGACATCCTGGAAGGGGTCAGGGCCATGGAGGAGAGCAGGACGACGGCCGGCAGGCCGCCCGGCGGCCGCGACAGGGAACAGGTCGAACCGGAGCAGGTGCGGCGCACCGTTGCAGAGGCGTTCGCGGCGGCCCGCTGGCGCGGGAGCGACCCCCCCCGCGCCCTCGCCCCCGCGGTGTGTTG
>NZ_JBHYKH010000428.1:4175-7917 GCF_042741275.1 Streptomyces sp. NPDC058964 | reverse complement strand
GCTCGGCTCGGCACGGCTCGGCTCGGCACGGCTCGGCTCGGCACGGCTCGGCTCGGCATGGACCGGCGCGGTCTGGCCCCGCCCAGCCCGGCCCGCCCCAGCCCGCCCAGCCCAGCCCAGCCCGGAGCGGCCCGGCCCGGGCTGGCCCGGAAGGGCCGGTTCCGCCGGGACGGATCCGGCACCTTCACGCCCCGCCACCTCCGTCCAGCACGCACGGGGCGGGGGGGTGGGGGCGGGTGGGGGGGGTCCGGGGCGTTTGGGGGGGGGGCCGCCGGAAGGTGCCCGTCAGGGGGGGCATCGAGCCGGCGGCGGGGCCGTCCGGTCCGGGGCGGCCGACCAGGACCGCGCGAGGCCCGTCGGAGGCGCTCCCGAAGCGGATGACACTGCCGGGTCCGACGGCCGACTCCTGGATGCGGCGGCCGTCGGCGTACGTGCCGTTGGTGCTGTGCTCGTCCTGGAGCGTCCAGTGGTCGTCCTCGGGCCGCAACACGGCGTGGTGCCAGGAGACCCGGGCGTCGTCGATGACGATGTCGCACGACGGGTCGCGCCCCATGTGGTAGTCGCGCCCCGGGCTCATCACCGTGGAGCCCGCGTCGGTCTCCAGGACCAGCTCGGGCGCAGTCGGGGCGACCGGCCGCTCCGCCATGGCAAGGATTCTACCGATTTGCTCATGTCTGTGCCTGGGAGCCGGAATGCGGGCCGTGATCCGATGCGGACATCGGGACGCCCCGCATCGGGCGTGCGGCCTTGTGACGTCTCAGGCGACGGGAACGACGAGCGCCGGGACGGTGCGCTGCATGCGCAGGGCGTCGACGGACTCGGCGAGCAGCTCGTACTCGGTGGTGTCGTCACCGGTGGCGATCCGTACCAGCCGTCCGCCGGCCAACTCGTCGGCCACGAGCTCCTGCTGGACCACGTCGGCGCACCAGGCGCGCAGCACACCCGGCACGTCGGGCACGTCCTCCGCGACCGGGACGAGCGCGCCCGGCGGGAATCGTGGGCCCTGCGGCACCGGATCGAGCCGTTCGGCGATCCAGGAGGCCCGGTCCCGCAGCCACCACAGTGCCAGCGCCAGCGTGGGCGCGCGGTAGGTGCCGAGCGGTACGCCGATGCGCCGGCCGTCGCACGTGCCGTACGCGGTGACATGGCACAGGAATTCGTCGTGCACGATCACACCCCCGTCGCGGCCCTCGTGTGCCGGCCGGCCTCGCTCTCCGTGCGTCTGCTGTGCGGTGAAGTGCCCCTGAATTTCGAGTATCTTCACTCCCGAAACACTGTCACCATGACTTTCCGGCCAGTCTCTTGGCATATTCACCGCGCCTCGTTGGCCGAAATGCGCGTGTGGGCCGGTCCGCCGTCATTACCCGGGGGGTAATCGACCCGTCCGGCGGACCCGGGCATGGTGGTCACACCGGATCGACGAACCGCAGATCCGATTCCCGACCAGCAGGAACGACCTCGATGGAGGCTGATTCGCCATGTCCGTGAACCGTTTCGAGAGCGCCGTCGCCCGTTACTTCGAGGCGTGGAACGCCACCGAGCCCGAGACCCTGGCGAAGGCGGTCGCCGCGGCCTGGACCCCGGACGGCGGCTACACCGACCCGCTCGCCGAGGCCGGCGGTCACGAGCAGATCGCGGCCGTGATCGCGGCGGCGCACGAGCAGTTCCCCGGTTTCGTCTTCCGCCCTCTGGGCACCGTGGACGGGCACCACGACACGGCCCGCTTCTCCTGGGAGCTGGTGAACCAGGCGGACGGCTCGGCTCCGGTGGCCGGTTTCGACGTGATCACCCTGGACGCCGAGGGCCGGATCAAGCAGGTGCTCGGATTCCTGGACCGGGTCCCCGCCGGGGCCTGACGCAAGGCCTCCCCGATGAGTTCTCCCGCTCGCGGCGGTCCTGGGGCACGAAGCTCCCGAGGAGACCACCGCGAACGGGGGAACCCGCGGGCTCGTGAAGGTCCGCGCACGATCGACGGGCACCCCTTCCGCAGCTCCTTCATGGCCCTGGGAGACGGCACGCACAAGCTGCCGGTGAAGGCCGACGTGCGGAAGGTCGTCGGCGAGGAGGAGGGCGGCACGGTGACCGTGCACCGCCGGGAGCGGCTCAGCTCCTGGTCGCCTCGCGGTACCGCCGGGGCGCGACACCGGTCGCGCGTTTGAAGGCGTTGCTGAAGGCGCTCTCGGAGGTGTAGCCGACCGAGCGCGCGAGCACCGCGACCGGAACCGTGTCCTGTCTCAGGGCACGGGCGGCCAGGCTCATCCGCCAGTTCAGCAGATACGTCAGGGGTGGCACGCCGGCCGTCTCCCTGAAGCGCACGGCGAACGCGGTCCGGGACATCGCGGCGGCGCGGGCGAGTTCCGCCAGCCGCCACGGGTGTGCCGGGTCGGCGTGCATCAGGCGCAGGGCCGGGGCGAGCCGTTCGTCGGCCAGGGCGCGCAGCCAGCCGGGCGGCAGTGCGCCGGCCTCCGCGAGACAGACCCGCAGGACCTGCACGAACATCAGCTGGGCGAGCTGGTCGGAGGCGAACGCGGAACCGGCCCGGTCCGCCCTCATCTCGTCGACGAGCTGCCCGATCAGCCAGCGCAGCGCGGGAGCCTCGGCCGCGTCGGCGCGCACGTGGATCAGCTCCGGAAGCGCCCGGCGCAGCAGGTCTCCGCTGTCCCGGCTCAGGTCGATGTGTCCCGAGACGCACATGACGTCCTCGCCGGTGCCCAACCGTGCCATGCGGGTGCCCGGATCCACGGCCACCTCACCTGAGTCCAGCGGCTCCACGCCGGGGGCGCTGCACAGCACGTACGGATGCCTGCCGTCGGAGACCACGAGATCCCCCTCGGCCAGCACGACGGGTTCCCCGCCCGCCTCGGGGACCAGCAGGCAGCTGCCCCGCACCAGGGCGTTGACCTTCGGCTTGTCCCGGCCGCGCAGCCGGACGGCCCAGTCGCCGCCGGCCGTGAAACCGCCGGAGAACACACCCCGGGCGTCGGCGACGGCCAGGGCGTCGGAGAGCGGATCCGTGGACATGTCTGAACTATCGCGCAAGTGATGCGCACTCTCAAGCATTCATCGTACGGATCGGCAGTTCTACGGTGGTGTCCCTGGCTCATTCCGAGGAGACAAGCACCATGACCACCGCACAGCAGCCCCTCCCCTCCGGCTTCGGCGCCGCCTCCACGGCCGAGGACGTCATCAGGGGCATCGATCTGACCGGCAAGGTCGCCGTCGTCACCGGCGGCTACTCGGGCATCGGGCTGGAGGCGGCCCGTGTGCTGCGGGCCGCCGGCGCCGAGGTCGTCGTACCGGCACGGGACGTGACCCGGGCACGGGAGGCGCTGAAGGAGGTGGACGGGGCCGAGACCGAGCCGATGGACCTGATCGACCCGTCGTCCGTCGACGCCTTCGCCGGGAAGTTCCTGGCCTCGGGCCGCCCCCTGCACATCCTCGTCAACAGCGCCGGAATCATGGCCACCCCGCTGACCCGGGACGCACGCGGGTACGAGGCGCAGTTCGCGACGAACCACCTCGGGCACTTCCGGCTCGTGGCCCGGCTGTGGCCCGCCCTGGTCGCGGCCGGCGGGGCCCGGGTGGTGTCGGTGTCCTCGCGGGGCATCCGGTTCTCGCCGGGGGGGGGGGGGGGCCACCCCAGTTTTTTTTTCTTCCCACGGCCACATCCGCCCACACAGGGCCGGGTGGGGGCCCCGGCGGCCAAAATCGACCGCAACGCCGAGGGCTACAGGTTCTGGAA
>NZ_JBHYKH010000428.1:0-4165 GCF_042741275.1 Streptomyces sp. NPDC058964 | reverse complement strand
CCGGTTCTCGCCGGTCGTCTTCGACGACCTCCACTTCGAGCACCGGCCCTACGAGCCGTTCGCCGCGTACGGCCAGTCGAAGACGGCCAATGCGCTCTTCGCGGTGGAACTGGACCGGCGGGGGCGGGCCGAGGGCGTACGGGCCTTCTCCGTGCACCCCGGCACCATCATCGACACCGGCCTCGCCAAGCACGTCTCCGCGGAGACCATCCGTGCCGCCGGTGCAGTCGACGACCGGGGCCGCCCGGTGCTCGACCCCGCCCGCCAGCTCAAGACCGTCCCGCAGGGAGCGGCCACCGGCGTCTGGTGCGCGACCAGCCCCCAGCTCGACGGAATGGGCGGGGTCTACTGCGAGAACTGCGACATCAGCCCGCTGGTGACCGCCGACGACGAGGCCGAGTGGCGCTCCGGGGCGCAGTTGCCGGGTGTGCTGCCGTACGCGGTCGACCCGGCGGCGGCAGCCCGCCTCTGGGAGGTGAGCGAGCGCCTCACGGCTTGACGATCGCGTCGATCAGCGCGAGTTCCTCGGCGTCGAAGTCCAGGTTGCGGGTGGCCGCCACGCTGTCCTCGAGCTGCTGGGGGCTGCTCGCGCCGACGAGCGCGGAGGTGACCCGGCCGCCGCGCAGCACCCAGGACAGCGCCAGCTGGGCCAGGGTCTGGCCGCGGGACTTGGCGACGTCGTCGAGGGCGCGGAGCCTGCCGACGAGTTCCCCGGTGACCGCGTCGGAGTTCAGGAAGGGGCTGTCGCCGGCCGCCCGCGAGTCCTCCGGGATGCCGTCCAGATAGCGGGCGGTCAGCAGGCCCTGCTCCAGCGGCGAGTAGGCGATCGAGCCGACCCGCAGCTCGTCCAGGGCGTCCAGCAGGCCCTCGTCCTCGGGACGGCGGTCGAGCATGGAGTAGCGCGGCTGGTGGATGAGCAGCGGCGTGCCCAGCCCGCCGAGGATGCGGGCGGCCTCGCGGGTCTGCTCCGCCGAGTAGTTGGAGACGCCGACGTAGAGCGCCTTGCCCTGCTGGACCGCGGAGTGCAGGGCGCCCATCGTCTCCTCCAGCGGAGTCTCCGGGTCGGGGCGGTGCGAGTAGAAGATGTCGACGTACTCCAGGCCCATGCGCTTCAGGCTCTGGTCGAGGGAGGAGAGCAGGTACTTGCGGGAGCCCCATTCGCCGTACGGGCCCGGCCACATCAGGTAACCCGCCTTGGTGGAAATGACCAGCTCGTCACGGTACGGCGCGAAGTCCGCCCCGAGGGCCTCGCCGAGGGCGGACTCCGCGGCGCCGGGCGGCGGGCCGTAGTTGTTGGCCAGGTCGAAGTGGGTGACGCCGAGGTCGAAGGCGCGGCGCAGGATGGCGCGCTGGGTCTCGACGGGGCGGTCGGGGCCGAAGTTGTGCCACAGGCCGAGCGACAGCGCCGGGAGCTTCAGTCCGCTGCGTCCGGTGCGCCGGTAGGGCATGTCGGCATAGCGGCCGGGGTGTGCGGTGTACAACGCGACTCCAGAGGTTGGCACACGATCTACCGGTTCCACTCTTCCCCGAGCCGGGTACAGCGGTCCAACAGAAGAATCCGATGGAATTCAGCGGATAGGCTTCTCAATCATGGAACTGCGCCACCTCCACCACTTCGTCGCGGTCGCCGAGGACCAGCACTTCACCCGGGCCGCCGAACGGCTGATGGTGTCCCAGTCGGGTCTGTCGGCCTCGATCCGGGCGCTGGAGCGCGAGCTCAGGGCGCCGCTGTTCGTGCGCACCACCCGCCGGGTGACGCTGACCGAGGCGGGGCGGGCGCTCCTCGCCGAAGCGGAACGGATCCTGGCGCAGGTCAGGGCCGCGCACGAGGCGGTGGCCGCGGTGCAGGGCGTGCTGCGCGGCACCCTCGCGCTGGGCACCGAGCAGTGCATCGCGGGCGTGCACGTGGCGGGACTGCTGGCCGCGTTCCGGCGACGGCACCCGGAAGTGGAGATCCGGCTGCGGCAGGCGGGGACGGGCGCGCTGGCCGAGGGGGTCGCGGCCGGACGGCTCGATCTCGCCTTCGTGTACCGGACGCAGGACGACACCGACCAGCTGCGCGCGGAGCCGCTGACGAGCGAGCCGATGATCGTGCTGTGCCACCCGCACCACCGGCTCGCCGCGGCGGGCGCGGCCCTCGCGCCGGAGGACCTCGAGGGCGAGGTCTTCGTCGACTTCCACCCCGACTGGGGCCCGCGCCGCACCACCGACACCGCCTTCGCCGCGGCCGGGATTCGCCGTACGGTCGCCCTGGAGGTCAACGACGTGCACAGCCTCCTGGACCTGGTCGACGAGAACCTCGGTGTCGCCGTCGTCCCCCGGCACTTCCGGCACAAGCGCCCCTCGCTCACGGCTCTCCCCCTCAAGGGCACGGGCGAGGCGGAGTACGAGACGGTCGCGCTGCTGCCGCCCGCGACCGCCACCAGTCCGGCCGCCCGCGCACTGATCACCCTGCTCGGAACAGGGGGGCCGGCAGCACCCCCGGAGGGGCCCCACTCCTCCTGACCCGGGCCTGCCGCGGCCGGGACTCGTGACCGTCCGGAGCGACAACCACGGTCAGGAGTACGGGAGATGGCGGAACACACACGTCGGAGCGTGCTGCGCGGCCGGGATCGTGGCGGCGGGCGAGGCGGTGTCCGTGCCCAGGGAACCGGCGGGCTCGAGGGCCGCCGAGGACGACGGGCACGCGATCGCTCACGTCCAGGGCCCCGACCGCGGCGCCGCGGATCCGGTGGTCCGCGCGGCCCAGGACTTCACGGGCGAGCCGGTGGCCCATCTGCCGGGGCGGGTGCCGCTGGGCTTCCACGGGAACGGGATTCCGGACGCATGACGCCCTGCGATGCGCCATGGTGGACGTTATGCATGCACGGGACATCCTCATCGACGGCTACGGCCGCATCCAGGAAGAAGTCCACGCCACCCTCGACGGCCTCGGACCGGACGAACTGCACGCCCGCCCGGCGCCCGGGGCCAACTCCGTCGCCTGGCTTGTCTGGCATCTGACCCGGGTCCAGGACGACCACGTCGCCGACGCCTTCGGCCTCGACCAGGTGTGGCTGTCACAGGACTGGGAGAAGCGCTTCGGACTCGACCTGCCGCGCCGTGACACGGGGTACGGCCACAGCGCGGCGAAGGTCGCCAAGGTGCGGGTCGACTCCGCGGACCTGCTGACCGGGTACTACGACGCCGTGCACGAGCAGACCCTCGGGGTGCTGCGCGACCTGCCCGCGAAGGATCTCGAGCGCGTCGTGGACGAGCGCTGGGATCCTCCGGTGAGCCTGGGCGTCCGGCTGGTCAGCGTCCTGTCGGACGACCTTCAGCACATCGGACAGGCCGCCTACCTGCGAGGACTGCTTCAGAGTGCGGCCGCGTAACCCGGCAGCACCACGTCCTCGAGGAGGGCCTTGCGCTCGTCGAACGGGATGAACGCGCTCTTGACGGCGTTCACCGTGACCGTGCGCAGGTCCTCCACCGTCCAGCCCGCCTCCTCGACCAGCAGGGACATCTCCCGGGTCATCGTCGTGCCGGAGACCAGACGGTTGTCGGTGTTGAGGGTGACCCGGAAGCCCAGGTCCTTCAGGGCCGTGATGGGGTGCTCGGCGATCGAGGTGGCGCAGCCCGTCTGGAGGTTGGACGTCGGGCACATCTCCAGGGCGATGCGGCGGTCGCGCACCCAGCCCGCCAGGCGGCCGAGCTTGCCGTCGACGATGTCCTCGGTGAGGCGCACGCCGTGGCCGATGCGCTGCGCGCCGCACACCTGGAGGGCCTGGTGGATGCTGGGCAGGCCGTGCGCCTCGCCGGCGTGGATGGTGAACGGCACGCTCTGGCGGCGCAGGTGCTCGAAGGCGTCCAGGTGGTCGGCGGGCGGGAAACCGTCCTCGGCACCGGCGATGTCGAAGCCGACGACACCGGCGTCACGGTAGGCGACGGCCAGGTCGGCGGCCTCCCGGACGCGGTCGAACATGCGCATGCCGCAGAGCAGGGTGCCGACCCGGACAGGGGTGCCGGCGGCGGCGGCCTTGGCCATACCGGCGGCGAGGCCCTCCTGGACGGTCTCCACGACCTCGCTCAGCGACAGCCCGCCCCCGGTGTTCAGCTCGGGGGCGTAGCGCACCTCGGCGTAGACGACGCCGTCGGCGGCGAGATCCAGGACGTACTCCTCGGC
>NZ_JBHYKH010000427.1:7385-7930 GCF_042741275.1 Streptomyces sp. NPDC058964 | reverse complement strand
GGCGGGCACAGCGCGAGCGGTCCCACCGAGCCCGCTCAGGCCCGGCCGCCGTCCAGACGGAGGCCCGCACGCCCGCGCGGCGAACCGCCCGCCCGGACCTGACCGAGCGGGGAGCAGGGCACGCAGCCCGGTGGTGGCGGGTACGTCGGCGTCGTCGGGCACGAGGCCGACCGGGCGGATACCCGGGGAAACCGCGCTTCCCAGGGCCGGCAGGAGGTGGAGCGCGGGTGGGGCGCTTCACGCACCGCAGGTCTCGGCCGCCCCGGTCACCGGCACGGCCGGGGGCCGGGACGAGGGGCGTCGGCGGTTACCAGGGGGCGGTCGGCGGGGCCGTCAGGGCTTCCGCCAGCCTCGACAGGCGGTCGCGGAAGCCCCGCCCGGCCCTCGGAGCCGTCCCGTTCTCGCCCGCCGCCGCGCTCACCAGGTGCTGCACGGTGTCCAGGTCCAGCTCGGCCCCGTCCGGCACGGCCAGTGACTCGTGAGCCATCGCGTCCAGCTCGCCGCCGCCGGAGCCGAGCGCCAGCACCGTCACCCCGGCGCGCCTG
>NZ_JBHYKH010000427.1:0-7375 GCF_042741275.1 Streptomyces sp. NPDC058964 | reverse complement strand
GGTGCTCGGCCACCTCGACCTCGCCCGCCCGCCCCCCCCGCCCCCGAGCCCCCCCACCGACCCCCCGGCGCGCCGGGCCTCGTGCACCCGCTCCAGCAACGGGGCGGGCTCCTGCGGGGCCACGACCAGCAGCGTCTCGCCCCGTCGTGCCGCCCCGATCCGACCCGGCCCCACCGCCAGGTGCGCGGGGTCCGCGGGCCGCGCGCCGTGCCGCACGAGCGTCGGGGCCAGCTCCGGCGTCCCCGACCACGCGGCCTCGTCCACCAGATGGGCCGCCAGATGCCAGGGTTCGTACTCCGGTGTGCCCACCAGCAGCAGCCCGCCGCCGTGCGCCACCACGGACCCGCGCAGCACCCCGGCGAACCGGCGCGTGGCACCGAGCCACTGAGTCCCGGCAAGCACTTCGCGCAGCAGCGCGACCCTTACGGCATCCATACGACCGCATCCTGCCGCAACCGGTCACTCGTGACGCGGAGTTCACCCCGAATTCGCCCAACTCGGGGAAAGTGCACAGTCACCGGAGACCCACGTCTGCAACGGGAGCCCGCCTGATGACAGAAGTCACCGTCCCCTTCCGCGCGGGCCGCGAGGGCTACGCCAGTTACCGCATCCCGGCGGTCGTCGTCACCGCGCACGGCACCCTGCTGGCCTTCTGCGAGGGGCGCGTCGGCTCGGCGCAGGACCACGGCCGGATCGACATCGTGCTGAAGCGCTCCACGGACGGCGGCCACACCTGGGGCCCGCTCCAGGTCGCCGCGAGCAACGGCCGGGACCTCGCCGGGAACCCCGCCCCCGTCGTCCTCGGCACCGGACGCGTCCTGCTCGTCCACGTCCGCGCCGCCGCCACCGCGAGCGAGGACTCCATCCTGCGCGGCGAGGTGAAGGCCGCCGCGGGCCGCCGCGTGTGGGTGCAGCACAGCGACGACGACGGCGTGAGCTGGTCCGGGCCGAAGGAGATCACCAAGTCGGTGAAGCGGGCCGGCTGGCGCTGGTACGCCACCACCCCCGGCCACGCCGTCCAGCTCCGCTCCGGCCGGGTCCTCGTCCCCGGCAACCACACGGTCCCGCCCACCGGAACCGACGTCGGCAACGAGCCCAGGTACAACAGCGGCCACTGTCTGCTCAGCGACGACGGGGGCGAGACCTGGTACCTCGGCTACGTCGACGAGAACACCGACGGCTACGTCAACGTCAACGAGACCACCGCCGCCGAACTGCCCGACGGCCGCGTCTACTTCAACGCCCGCAACGACTCCCCGTCCCCCGGCAACCGCGCCGACGCCCACTCGGAGGACGGCGGGAGGACCCTGGTCAGACCCTTCCGCCCGCAGGCCGGTCTCACCGCCCCCGTCTGCGAGGCGAGCGTCCTCCAGCTCCGTGACCCCGACGTGCTCCTCTACTCCGGCCCCGCCGACCCCGCCGCCCGAGCCCTGATGACCGTCCGCGCCTCCACCGACGACGGCACCACCTGGCGCCCGGTCCACACGGTCGACGGACGGCCCGCCGCCTACTCCGACCTGGTCCGCGTCGACGAGGACACCGTCGGACTCCTCTACGAGACCGGCGACTTCGGCCCGTACGAGACCATCACCTTCCGGCGGGTGCCGGTCACGGACCTCACCTGACGCGGTGCGCGCGCGACGGCGGACGTAGAGTCGCCGCATGACCTCTACCGACAGTGCACAGCAGCCCGCGAAGGCCCCCGCCAAGGACGTCTGGGACCTGCCCGACGTCTCCGGGCTCGTCGTCGGCGTGCTCGGCGGGACCGGGCCGCAGGGCAAGGGCCTCGCCTACCGGCTCGCCAGGGCCGGACAGAAGGTGATCATCGGTTCCCGGGCCGCCGAGCGCGCCCGGGCCGCCGCCGACGAGCTCGGCCACGGCATCGAGGGCTTCGACAACGCCGAGACCGCGCGGCGCAGCGACATCGTGATCGTCGCCGTGCCCTGGGAGGGCCACGGCAAGACCCTCGAGTCCCTGCGCGAGGAGCTGGCCGGCAAGCTCGTCGTGGACTGCGTCAACCCGCTCGGCTTCGACAAGCAGGGCGCCTACGCCCTGAAACCGGAGGAGGGCAGTGCCGCCCAGCAGGCCGCTGCCCTGCTCCCGGACTCCCGGGTGACCGCCGCCTTCCACCACCTGTCGGCGGTACTGCTCGAGGACCCGGAGACCGAGCGGATCGACACCGACGTCATGGTGCTCGGCGAGGAGCGGTCCGACGTGGAGATCGTCCAGGCCCTGGCCGGGCGCATCCCCGGCATGCGCGGCGTCTTCGCGGGGCGCCTGCGCAACGCGCACCAGGTGGAGTCCCTGGTCGCGAATCTGATCTCCGTCAACCGCCGGTACAAGGCGCACGCGGGACTGCGTGTCACGGACGTGTGAGACGCGGCCACCGTCGTGTGAGACGTGAGGGCGCATGGGGGACACTGGACGGCAACAGCAGTGTCCCCCGACAGGAGCGCCCCGACATGCCCCCCCTGCCCCCGCCCGGCCCGACCCGGCGACTCGCCCTCTACACCCTCGTCGTCTGTCTGCTCGCCGTGGCCGCGGCGGTCGTCTCCTTCGTCCAGGGCAGCTGGCTGGGGATCGTCTGGGTGCTGCTCGCGGGACTGTCGTCCAACATGACCTGGTACTACTTCAAGCGCGGCCGGGGCGCCGGGGGCAGGTCCGTCACGGGCTGACCGAGCAGAACTCGTTGCTGCCCTGCCAGAAGCGGTAGAGCTCCTGGCCGCAGTACTGGTCGACGTCGTTGATCCCCAGCGAGCGCAGGATCGAGTCGATCACGTCGAAGAACGCGCTGTTGACGGACGGCACCCACAGCAGTCCGAACACGAACAGCAGACCGAACGGCGCGAACGGCTCCACCTGGCGCTTCACGCCGTACGACAGCCAGGGCTCGATCACGCCGTAACCGTCCAGGCCCGGCACCGGCAGGAAGTTCAGGATCGCGGCCGTGACCTGGAGCAACGCCAGGAAGGCCAGTGCGTACCGGAAGTCGCGCGGCACCCCGTCCAGGGCGTCCAGCCAGAACGGGGCCGTGCACACCACCGCGAACAGCACGTTCGTCAGCGGGCCCGCCGCCGAGATCAGGCTGTGCCGCCAGCGCCCGTGGATGCGTCCGCGCTCGATGAAGACCGCGCCGCCCGGCAGGCCGATCCCGCCCATGATCACGAACAGCACCGGGAGCACGATGCTCAGCAGCGCGTGCGTGTACTTCAGCGGGTTCAGCGTGAGGTAGCCCTTGGACCCGACCGAGATGTCCCCGCTGTGCAGCGCGGTGCGCGCGTGCGCGTACTCGTGCAGACACAGGGAGACGATCCAGGCCGCGGTGACGAACAGGAACACCGCGAGCCCCGGCTGCTCGGCGAACCCGGTCCAGGTGGCCCAGCCCGTGACCGCCGTGACGGCCAGGATGCCGACGAAGACGGGACTGATCCGCCGGTCGCTGCGGCTGGTGGTGGCGGTCGTCATGGAGAGCGCTCCTGTGGGCTGGGGAGGTCGGCGAGCCCGACCGTACCGGGCACGGAGGGAAAACGTCTCGCGGTGCGCGGTCGGTTCCTGAAAGGTGGGGCCATGGCACTGATGCGGGTGTTCTACGAGGACTGGCAGATGGAGTGCTGCGGCACTCCGTTCACCGTGGGGGACGAGGTCGGCTGGCGGCTGGTGGCCATGGACGGGGAGCACGTGAGGGAAGGGGGCTGGGAGGAGGAGCGGCGAAAGTACGGGGGACTGTCGTGGGTGGAGAACCACGGCCGCCCGTCGCACGAGACCACCGGCCTGGTCCGCGCCATCGACCTGGTGCACCAGGAGTACGCGGAGCACAGCCCCGGGGCGCATACTTTCGAACCGGTGTCCGGCACGAGGTCGCTCACCGCTGTCGACAGCTGCCCGAAGTGGTTCGAGCAGGAGGAACACCGTACGGAGTCGGGGCTGCGCCGCACCCGCCGCACGGCCGGTGTCCTCGTCACCCTCGACGTTGCGGGCGCCGCGCCACCGGAACCCCGTGACCGGCCCTGACACCACCGGAGACAATGGACCCCGTGCGCTATCGCATCCTCGGTACCACCCAGGCGCTCCGCCCCGACGGCACGGCCGTTCCCGTGGGCGGGGCGCGACTGCGTGCCCTGCTGACCGTGCTGGCCCTGCGCCCCGGCCGTACGGTGCCGGCGAGCCTGCTGGTGGACGAGGTGTGGCACGGGGATCCGCCCGTTGACGCGGCCGGTGCGCTGCAGGCGCTGGTGGGCCGGCTGCGGCGGGCGCTCGGCGCGGACGCGGTCGCCTCGGCCGAGGGCGGCTACCGGCTCGCCGCCGCGCCCGACGACATCGATCTGCACCGCTTCGAGCGGCTCACCGGCGACGGCCTGCGCGCCCTGGCCGACGCCGACCCCGCCAAGGCGGCCGCCACCCTCGACGACGCCCTCGCCCTGTGGCACGACCCCGCCCTCGCCGACCTGCCCGGCCGCACCGCCGAGGCGGCCCGCTGGGAGAGCCGCCGCCTCGACGCCCTCCGCGCCCGGCACACCGCCGCGCTCGCCCTCGGCGAGGCCGAGCACTCCCTGCCCGAGCTCACCGCCCTGTGCGACGCCCACCCCCTGGACGAGTCCCTCCAGTTCCTGCGCCTGCGCGCCCTGCGTGACGCGGGCCGCACGGCGGAGGCACTGGCCGCGTACGAGGACGTACGGCACCTCCTCGCGGACCGCCTCGGCTCCGACCCCGGCCCGGAACTGCGGGCGCTGCACGCGCAGTTGCTGAACCCGGGGGAGCCCGGCGGCCCCGGCGTCGCCGCCGGCGGGCCCGCGGTGCCGGACACGCCGGACCTCCTCGACCGCCCCCAGCGCGCCCCGGACGCCGCCGAGGACTCCTCGCCCGGCAACATTCCCGCCCGGCTGACCTCCTTCGTCGGCCGGGACGGGGACATCGAGGCCATCCGGGGTGACCTCGCCGCCGCCCGGCTGGTCACGCTGCTCGGGCCCGGCGGGGCCGGGAAGACGCGGCTGTCCCAGGAGGCCGCCGAAACCGTGCGGTACGCGGCACGGGACGGGGTCTGGCTGGCCGAACTGGCACCCGTCGACGACCCGGCCGCCGTACCGGAGGCCGTCCTCACCGCGATCGGCGCCCGCGAGACCGTGCTGCACGGCGCCGGCGCCGAGGGCATGCGGGCCGCCGTCGCCGACCGGCACGACGATCCCGTGGAACGGCTGGTCGAGCACTGCGGCCGCCGCCGCATGCTGATCGTCCTCGACAACTGCGAACACGTCATCGACGCGGCCGCCCGCCTGGTGGAACGGCTCCTCGAACGCTGCCCCGAGCTGACGGTGCTGGCCACCAGCCGTGAACCCCTCGGCGTACCGGGGGAGTTGCTGCGCCCCGTGGAGCCGCTGCCCGAGCCGTTCGCGCAGCGGCTGCTCGCCGACCGGGGCTCGGCGGCACGCCCCGGCTTCCGTGTCGGCGACGACCCCGAGGCCTGCGCGGAGATCTGCCGCCGGCTCGACGGCCTCCCCCTCGCCATCGAGCTGGCGGCCGCCCGGCTGCGCATGCTCACCCCGCGCCAGATCGCCGACCGGCTCGACGACCGCTTCCGGCTCCTCACCTCCGGCAGCCGCACCCTGCTGCCCCGCCAGCAGACCCTGCGCGCCGTCGTCGACTGGTCCTGGGACCTGCTCGACGAGGACGAACGGGACGTCCTGGGCCGGCTGTCGGTCTTCGCCGGCGGCTGCGACCTCGCCGCCGCCGAGGCGGTGTGCGGACCGGTCGCGCTCGAGGCGCTCGGTTCACTGGTCGACAAGTCCCTCGTCGTGGCGGCTCCCTCGCCCGACGGCGCAATGCGCTACCGGCTCCTGGAGACCGTCGCCGAGTACGCGGGCGAGCGGCTCGACGAGACCGGCCGGCGTGGGGAGACCGAGCGCGCGCACCTGACCTACTTCCGCGAACTCGCCCGCACCACCGACCCGTTGCTGCGCGGCCCCGGCCAGCGTGCCGCCATCCGGCGGCTCCAGGCGGAGTACGAGAACCTGCGTACCGCCCTGCGGCACGCCGTCGCCGAACGGGACGAGCAGGAGGCGCTCTGCCTCGTCCTGTCCCTGGTCTGGTACTGGCAGATGCGCGACCTGCGGATCGAGGCCCGCAACTGGTGCAGTGAGGTCATGTCCCTGGGCCCCGACCCCTTCACCGGGCCGCCGCGCCGTGCCGATCCGGTCTGGGAGCGCTGCACCGACACCCCGCCCCCGCTGACCGGCGAACTCCTCGCCGAGGCCCGGCGCGGTGTCCACCTGGCCCATCTCGCCTGCATGGACACCGAGCTGGACGCCTGGCAGACCCCGCAGGCGCAGGCGAAGCTGCGCAACGTCTCCGAGGTGTACGAGCCCGGCATGCCGCAGACCTGCCGCGCCCCCGGCCTGCTCTGGTTCTTCGCCGTGATGCTGACCGGCGGCGCGGACCGGCTGCGCGAGATCATCGACGCCTGTGTGCGCACCTGCCGGGACACGCCCGGATTCGAGTGGGAGCTTGCCGCCACCCTCCAGATGCGCGCCAACGTCCTGGCCAACCGCACCGCCTGGGCGGGCGACGCGACCCAGGACGCCGACGAGGCGCTGGAGATCTTCCGGCGCCTCGGGGACGACTGGGGCACCGCCGAGGCGTTCTCCGCGCGCGGCGAGGCGCACGAGCGCAAGGGCGAGTACCTGCTGGCCGCCGCCGACTACGAGACCGCCATCGAGCACGCCGAACGCCTCGGCGCCCGCGCCCAGATGGCGGTCCTCGGCGCCCGCCTCGGCAGCGTGCTGATCGAGGCGGGCGAGGCGGAACGCGGGGAGCGGATGCTGCGCGAGGTGATCGCAGGCAAGGAGGGCACGCACAACGAGGCGATGCCCGCCGCGCGGCTCTTCCTGTCCGGACGGCTCGCCACGACCGGCCGGATCGCGGAGGCGCGCGAGCAGGTGCGGCTGCTGCGCCAGGACTTCGCGATCTCTCACTTCATCGTCTTCGACGCGTTCATCCTCAGTCAGGAGGCCTGGCTCGACACCCTCGAGGGGCGCCACGAGGCCGCCGTGGACAGGATCCGGCAGGCGCTGCACCACGCGGCCGACCCGCTCTCCGAGGCCGTCACCCCGCACATGCGCTCCGTGCACCTGACCGTCGCCGCGATGGCCCTCGCCGGACTCGACGGCGGGGGGGGCGCCCCCCCGCCCCCCGGGCGTGCGAGCCACTCGACACGTTCTGCGACGAGCTGATGATCGGCCTGGGGGCCGACAACACCGACGACATCGCCCTGCTCGCCGTCCGCCCCTCGTGACCGCGACCGCCGGGCGTCAGCCGGTACGGTCTCCCTCGAGCAGGCCCTAGATCCGATCGTGCAGCTCCTCCGGCTAGAGTTGGAACAATC
>NZ_JBHYKH010000426.1:0-7934 GCF_042741275.1 Streptomyces sp. NPDC058964 | reverse complement strand
AGGAGCGGCGGGAGCTGCTGGAGGACCGTCGGGGTGCCGAGGGAGTGGTGCCGGAGGGTTCGCTCGCGGAGCTGTTCGAGGCGCAGGCCGGGCGGACACCGGACGCGGTCGCGGTGGCGGCCGGCGGGGTGGAGCTGACGTATGCCGAGCTCGACGCGCGGGCCAACCGCCTCGCCCACCGGCTGATCGGCCTCGGCGTCGGTCCGGAGACCCCGGTCGCGGTCCTGCTGGAGCGGTCGCCCGACGTCGTCGTCACCACACTGGCGATCGTGAAGGCAGGCGGCACCTATGTGCCGATCCACGGCTCGTACCCCCACGACCGCGTGATCTGGGCGCTGACGAACGTCGGCGCACCCGTCCTGCTCACCGACCGCGCCTGGGACGGACCGGAGGTGTCGACGGACACGGGAACCGTACGCGTACTGCGCATGGCGGACCTGGATCTCGACGATCCGGACGGGGACTCCTCCGCTCCCCGGATCCCCGTGGCGGACGCCCAGCTGGCGTATGTGATGTTCACGTCGGGGTCGACGGGTGTGCCCAAGGGCGTGGCGGTGTCGCACGCGGATGTGCGGGCGCTGGCGTTCGACGGGCGGTGGCGTTCGGGTGCGCACGAGCGGGTGCTGATGCATTCGCCGCACGCCTTCGACGCCTCGACCTACGAGATGTGGGCACCGCTGCTGAGCGGCGGCCGCGTGATCGTCGCACCGTCCGGTGCCCTCGACGCCCAGGTGCTGGCCCGCCTGGTGGAGCGGCACGGCCTCACGGCGATCTTCATCACCACGGCGTTGTTCAACGTGATCGCGGAGGAGGACGCGGGGGCGTTCGCCGGTCTGTGTGAGGTGTTGACGGGTGGTGAGGCGGCGTCGCCGGTGGCGATGCGGCGGGTGCTGGAGGCTTGCCCTGGCCTGGTGCTCGGGCATGTGTACGGGCCGACGGAGACGACGACGTTCGTGACGCACTGGCCGTTGGGGTCGGTGGGTGAGGTGGCGCAGGTGCCGCCGATCGGTGTGCCGTTCGATGACACGCAGGCGTTCGTGCTGGACGGGCGGTTGCGGTTGGTGCCGCCGGGTGTGGTGGGTGAGTTGTATGTGGCGGGTGCGGGTCTTGCGCGGGGGTATTGGGGTCGTGCGGGTCTGACGGCGGAGCGGTTCGTGGCGTGTCCGTTTGCCGGGCCTGGTGGGCGGATGTATCGCACCGGGGATCTGGTGCGGTGGAACCGTGAGGGTGCGCTGGAGTATGTGGGGCGGGCGGATCAGCAGGTGAAGATCCGGGGTTTCCGGATCGAGCTGGGTGAGATCGAGTCCGTTCTGGCGGGTCATGACGCGGTGGGTCAGGCCGTGGTGGTGGCGCGGGAGGACCGGCCGGGTGACAAGCGGCTGGTGGCGTATGTGGTGGCGGCTGCGGGGTGCGTCCTGGTCGGGGACGAGGTGCGCCGGTCCGTCGGCGAGTCCCTGCCGGAGTTCATGGTGCCGTCGGCGGTGGTGGTGCTGGAGGAGTTGCCGCTGACGGGGAACGGGAAGGTGGACAAGCGGGCGCTGCCGGCCCCGGACTTCGCCGGCGGTGATTCCTCCCGTGCTCCGCGCGGTGCGCGGGAGGAGGTGTTGTGCGGGCTGTTCGCGCAGGTCCTGGGGCTGGAACGGGTCGGTGCCGACGACTCCTTCTTCGATCGTGGTGGTGACAGCATCATGGCGATCCAGTTGGTGTCGCGGGCGCGTCGGGCGGGGTTGGTGTTCACTCCGCGTGAGGTGTTCTCGCACCAGACGCCGGAGGCCCTCGCCGCCGTCGCCCGCGACACGCAGGACGGGAGGCCCACGGGCGAATCGGCCGGGTCGGGGACAGGCCCCGTACCCCTCACACCGATCATCGGTTCGCTCGCCGAACTCGTAGACCGGGCAGACGGTTTCTGCCAGTCGGTGGTGGTGCGGGTGCCGGCGGGGTTGTCGCTGGAGTCGTTGCGTGGTGCGGTGCGGGCGGTGGTGGATCACCATGATGTGCTGCGGTTGCGGTTGTCGGTGGGTGCCGGCGGGGTGTGGGGGCTGGAGGTTCCGGCTGCCGGGTCGGTCGGTGTGGACGATTGTGTGGTGCGGGTCGACGCGGTGGGTCTGGATGACGCTGCGGTGGCCGAGTTGGCGGTCGAGTGGGCGGAGGCGGCTCGGGCGGGGCTGGCGCCCGGGGCCGGGGTGATGGTGCGGGTGGTGTGGCTGGACCGGGGTGCTGGGGTGCCGGGGCGGCTGGTGCTGGTGCTGCATCACCTGGTGGTGGACGGGGTGTCGTGGCGGATTCTGCTGCCGGATCTGGCGGCGGCGTGGTCGGCGGTGGCGTCGGGGCGGCCGGTGGAGCTGGAGCCGGTGGGGACGTCGTTCCGTACCTGGGCGCGAAGGCTCGTGGAGGAGGCGCAGGCTCCCGCACGCACCGCCGAACTCCCCCTGTGGCGGAAGATCCTGGGCACACCCGAACCCGTCCTGGGCGCACGCCCGCTGGACTCCGCCACCGACACCGTGTCCACGGCCCGGAGCACCACGGTGTCGTTGCCCGTGGAGGTGACGGGGGCGTTGCTGACGTCGGTTCCGGCGGCTTTTCATGCGCGGGTCGATGATGTGCTGCTGACGGGGCTGGTGCTGGCGGTGGAGCGGTGGCGTGGGCTGCGTGGTGCCGGTGATGTGTCGGGTGTGCTGGTGGATCTGGAGGGGCACGGGCGTGAGGAGCTGCCGGGTACGGATCTGTCCCGGACGGTGGGCTGGTTCACGAGCGTGCATCCCGTTCATCTGGCGGCCGGCGGGGTCGGCTGGGACGACGTGGGAAGGGGTGGTGCGGGGGTCGGTGCGGCGCTGAAGCGGGTCAAGGAGCAACTGCGTCGGATCCCGGACCATGGTCTGGGCTTTGGTCTGCTGCGTCATCTGAACGGCAAGACGGCTCCCGAGCTGGCCTCCCTCGCCTCCCCGCAGATCGCCTTCAACTACCTCGGCCGCATGGGTACCCGAACCGAACGGGACTGGGAGGTGCTGCCCGGGGCGGGCGGTGTGTCGGGCAGCGCCGACGCCGACATGCCGATGAAGCACGCCATCGAGATCAACGCGATCACCCATGACCTGGCCGGGGGGCCGGTCCTGGAGGCCACCTGGTCGTGGGCGGGAGGGGCGCTGGACGAGGCCGGGGTACGGGAGCTGGCCGGTCTGTGGTGCGAGGCGCTGCGGGGCCTGGCCGCCCACGCCGCACAGGGCGGAGCAGGCGGCCACACCCCCTCCGACCTGGCCCTCGTCCAGCTCACGCAGGAGGAGATCGAGGCGTGCGAGAGCACGACCCCTGCTCTGGAGGATGTGCTGCCGCTGTCGCCGTTGCAGGAGGGTTTCCTGTTTCACGCGGTGCTGGACGAGGGCGGTACGGATGTCTACACCGCGCAGGTCTCGTTCGACTTCGAGGGGCCGCTGGACGCGGCCGCGTTGAAGGCGGCGGGGGAGCGGCTGCTGGCGCGGCACGCGAACCTTCGGGTCGGGTTCCGGCACGAAGGCCTGGAGCGGCCGGTGCAGGTGGTGCTGCGCGAGGCGCGCCTGCCCTGGAACGAGGCGGACCTGTCCGGGCTGGACGACGAGGCGCGTGAGCGGGAGGCCGCACGCCTGGCCGACGACGAACGAGCCCGACGGTTCGACCTGCGACGGCCACCACTGCTGCGGATGGCCCTGCTCAAGCTCGGACCCGACCGTCACCGACTCCTGCTGACCAACCATCACATTCTGTGGGACGGGTGGTCGACCGCTCTCCTCGTGGGCGAACTGCTCAAGTCGTACGAGTGCGGAGGAGGCGATTCCGGACTGTCCAAGGTGGTGCCCTACCGCGACTACCTGGCCTGGCTCACCGCGCAGGACCGTGAGGCGGCGCGGGCGGCATGGGCACGGGCCCTGGCCGGGCTCGACGGGCCCACCCTCGTCGCCCCCCAGATCGCCGACCGTGCCCCGGACCTGCCCGGACACCTGTCCGCCGCCCTCTCGGAGGAGGACACCGAGCGGCTCACCGGCCTGGCGCGACGGCAGGGCGTCACCCTCAACACGCTGGTGCAGGTGGCGTGGGGGCTGCTGCTTTCGCGCACGACGGGGCGGGACGACGTCGTCTTCGGCGCGACGGTCTCCGGGCGTCCGCCGGAGCTGCCGGGTGTGGAACGCATGGTCGGCCTCTTCATCAACACTCTTCCCGTCCGGATCAGCGTCCGCGACCAGGAGACGGTCACCGGCCTCCTGTCCCGCGTCCAGGCCGAACAGGCCGAGCTGATGGAACACCACCACCTCAGCCTGGCCGAGGTGCAGCAGCAGGCGGGCGGCCGGACCCTCTTCGACACCACGACCGTGTTCGAGAGCTACCCGCTGGACGTGGAAGCGTGGGAGTCCCCCGCCGAAGGGCTGAGGCTGACCGGGGTGGAGGGTGTCGACGCCACCCACTACCCGCTCACCCTGGCGGCGATCCCCGGACCGCGGCTGACCCTGCGCCTGGGCCATCGCACCGACGCCTTCACGCAGGACGACGCCCGGCAGTACCTGGAACGGGTCGTACGGCTGCTGGAAGCGATGGCCGACGGCCCGGAACGACCGGTCGGCTCACTCGACCTGCTCACCCCGGAAGAGCGTCACCAGCTGCTCGTCGAATGGAACGGCACCGCGGGCGCACCCCCCAACGGCACACTTCCCGAACTGTTCGAAGCCCAGGCCGCGCGGACGCCCGACGCGGTCGCCGTGGTGAGCGGCGACACGTCGCTCACCTACGCCGAACTGAACGCCAGGGCCAACCGCCTGGCCCACCTGCTGATCGGCGAAGGCGTGGGCCCGGAGCAGTTCGTGGCCCTCGCGCTGCCCCGCTCGGCCGAGCTGGTCGTCGCCGTCCTCGCGGTGCACAAGGCGGGCGCGGCCTACCTGCCGATCGACCCGGCCTACCCCGCCGAGCGCCTGGCCTACATGATGCGGGACGCGGCCCCGGCCTGGGTCGTCACCACCGCCGAAGCGGCATCGTCCGTCACGGGCGACGTCCCGCGCCTCGTGCTCGACGACGTCGAGACCGCCCGCCGTCTCGACCGGTGCGCGACGCAGAACCCCACCGACGCGGACCGCCGGCAGCCGCTGGATCCCGCCAACCCGGCCTACATGATCTACACCTCGGGTTCGACGGGCCGCCCCAAGGGCGTCGTGATCCCGCACCGCAACGTCCTGCGGCTCATGACGGAGACCGAGCACTGGTTCGGCTTCGGACCCGAAGACGTGTGGACGCTGTTCCACTCCTACGCCTTCGACTTCTCGGTGTGGGAGCTGTGGGGGCCTCTCCTGTACGGCGGCCGGCTGGTCGTGGTGCCGTACGCGGTCTCCCGGTCGCCCCAGGAGTTCCTGAGCCTGTTGGCCGAGGAACGGGTGACCGTCCTCAACCAGACGCCGTCGGCCTTCTACCAGCTGATGCAGGCGGAGCAGGAAGCCCCCGAGCCGGGAGCGCGACTGGCGCTGCGGTACGTCGTCTTCGGCGGAGAGGCACTGGATCTGCCGAGGCTCCAGGACTGGTACCGCCGGCACGCGGACGACGCCCCGACCCTCGTGAACATGTACGGCATCACCGAGACCACGGTGCACGTCACCCACGTGGCGCTCGACCGTGAGGCGGCCCGGCGCAACCAGGGCAGCCTGATCGGCACGGCCATCCCCGACCTCAAGGTCTATGTCCTGGACGGGCGGTTGCGGTTGGTGCCGCCGGGTGTGGTGGGTGAGTTGTATGTGGCGGGTGCGGGTCTTGCGCGGGGGTATTGGGGTCGTGCGGGTCTGACGGCGGAGCGGTTCGTGGCGTGTCCGTTTGCCGGGCCTGGTGGGCGGATGTATCGCACCGGGGATCTGGTGCGGTGGAACCGTGAGGGTGCGCTGGAGTATGTGGGGCGGGCGGATCAGCAGGTGAAGATCCGGGGTTTCCGGATCGAGCTGGGTGAGATCGAGTCCGTTCTGGCGGGTCATGACGCGGTGGGTCAGGCCGTGGTGGTGGCGCGGGAGGACCGGCCGGGTGACAAGCGGCTGGTGGCGTATGTGGTGGCGGCTGCGGGGTGCGTCCTGGTCGGGGACGAGGTGCGCCGGTCCGTCGGCGAGTCCCTGCCGGAGTTCATGGTGCCGTCGGCGGTGGTGGTGCTGGAGGAGTTGCCGCTGACGGGGAACGGGAAGGTGGACAAGCGGGCGCTGCCGGCCCCGGACTTCGCCGGCGGTGATTCCTCCCGTGCTCCGCGCGGTGCGCGGGAGGAGGTGTTGTGCGGGCTGTTCGCGCAGGTCCTGGGGCTGGAACGGGTCGGTGCCGACGACTCCTTCTTCGACCTCGGCGGCGACTCCCTGATGGCGACCCGCCTGGCCAGCCGTGCCCGTGAGATCTTCGCCGCCGAACTGAGCGTGCGTGATCTCTTCGAGGCACCGACCGTCGCCCGGCTCGCCGCCCACCTCGACCGTGCCGCCACGGGTACGACGCGTGCCGCCCTGCGCCCCGTCGCACGTACCGGCACGGCACCGCTCTCCCACGCCCAGCAACGCCTGTGGTTTCTCAACCAAATGGACGGCCCCACGGCCACCTACAACGTGCCGCTCAGGCTCCGCCTCACCGGCGCCCTCGACCGGGCGGCGCTCGAAGCCGCTCTCGTGGACGTCGTGGGACGCCACGAAAGTCTGCGCACCCTCTACCCCGACACCGACGGCGTACCGGAACAGCGGATCACGCCTGCCGACGCGGGACCGGTGCCCCTGAAGATCGTCGCCACCGACGCCGAACACCTGCCCTCGCTGCTTGCCGAGAGCGCCCGGCGGGGCTTTGACCTATCGGCCGAATTCCCCTTCCGCACCACGCTCTTCATGCTCGCTCCCGACGAACACGTGCTGCTGCTGGTGCTGCACCACATCGCGGGTGACGGCTGGTCCCTCACCCCTCTCACCCAGGACCTGGCCACCGCCTACGCCGCCAGGCGCCGGGGTGAGGAGCCCGTCTGGGCCGAACTGCCGGTCCGGTACGCCGACTACGTCCTGTGGCAGCGCGGCCTCCTGGGGACCGAGGACGACCCGGACAGCCTGCTCAGCCGGCAGACGCAACACTGGGTGAAGACCCTGGACGGGCTGCCCGACCAGATCGAGCTGCCCGTCGACCGCCCCCGGCCCGCCGAGGCCAGCTACCGGGGTGCGACCGTGCCGCTGCGCATCGACGCCGAACTCCACCGCGCGCTGGGCGAGTTCGCACGCACCCAGCACGTCAGCATGTTCATGGTGCTGCAGGCCGGCATCACTGCGTTGCTGACGAGGCTCGGCGCCGGAACCGACATCGCCATCGGCACACCCGTGGCGGGCCGCACCGACGTCGCGCTCGACGACCTGGTCGGCATGTTCGTCAACACGCTGGTGCTGCGCACCGACAGCAGCGGTTCGCCCGACTTCCGTGAACTGGTCCACCGCGTCCGGGAGACCGACCTTCAGGCGTACGCCCACCAGGACGTCCCCTTCGAACGGCTCGTGGACATCGTCAGCCCCGTACGGACCACCTCCCGGCACCCGCTGGCCCAGGTGATGCTCGGGCTGCACAACTCCGGCCTGCCGTGCCCCGTGCTGCCGGGCCTTCAGGTGGAGATCGCCCCGGTCGAACTCGGCGTCTCCAAGTTCGACCTGACCTTCTTCCTCACCGAGCAGCACACCGCCGAGGGAGCGTGCCTGGGACTCACCGGGGACCTCGAGTACGCCCTCGATCTCTTCGACCCGTCCACGGCCGCCTCGATCGCCGACCGGCTGGTCCGACTGCTCACCGACGCGATGCGCCACCCCGACCGCCCCGTCGACGACCTCGAGATCCTCGCCGCGCAGGAGCGGCGGGAGCTGCTGGAGGACCGTCGGGGTGCCGAGGGAGTGGTGCCGGAGGGTTCGCTCGCGGAGCTGTTCGAGGCGCAGGCCGGGCGG
>NZ_JBHYKH010000425.1:0-7945 GCF_042741275.1 Streptomyces sp. NPDC058964 | reverse complement strand
GCCCCGCGTCTAACGCTCACGGCCGCGCGGGGCGGGTGAAAGTGGCCACCGGACCGGCACCTCGCGATGGGAGAGCTCCAGGTACCGGCAACTGGCGTGGGGTGCCGCGCAGCCCGGTCGGGCGGCACAACCAGTCAGGCCGCTGAAGCGTCGTACCCGACGTGATCAACATGAGTTCGCGTACCGTTCGCGCGTCCACCGTCGTCGTGGCCCTGGCGTCGTTCCTGCTCTCCTGCTCCGGCAGCCCCAAGGAGCCCGCGGACGGTGGGAAGTCGCCGGCCCACGGTGTCGGCAAGGCCGTCTCGGCTCCGGGGAGTTCGGAGCCGGCCGCCGCGAGCACGGCGAGCAGGACAGCACCCGCACCGGCAGTCGAGAAGGTCCGCGATGTCTTCGCCCGGCTGCAGGCCACCTACAACGACGGGTGCACGACCCCTGCGAACTGCGAGTACTTCCTGGGACGGGTGCTCGACGAACTCAACAGCCTCGAGCTGTCCATGAAGACGGACCCCCAGGGCCCAGCGCACTTCAAGGAACCCCTCGCACGGATCGCGGCCCTGCACACCGAACTTGGTGACGACCGCTCCTTCGCGAACCTCAAGAAGCACCAGGACCAACTCACCGGAGCTCGCGACAAGATCAATGCGTGGATGCAGGGCCACCCGGAGGACTATCGATGAGGCAGAGGGCGAACCCAGGCGGCACGGTTCGCACCGACGCACGGTCTCGCCTCTCCTACCTGCGGGTTCCACAGCCGGGACAGAAGGCCGCCCCGTCCGGTACGACCGCCGAGCAGGAGGAGCAGTGGACGGACTGGGCCAGCCGGTGACCGCACCCGGAGCAGAAGGCGGCTCCCCGGGTCTCGGTGCCGCACTGCGGGCAGACCAGTTGCCGCGCCGTGGTGATGTCGTAGCCCTGGCCTGCCTGCTGCCCCGCGGCGTACGCACGTTGTGAGGCCATGTCGTTGAGTCCGCGCTGCTGGGCGGCCATTGCCTCGGCGGCGGTGTCCGGGGCGCAGTGCAGACACAGGCCTTGGGACGCGTTCCAGCAGCGCCCGCAGACGTAGTCGGTGCACCGGCCGCAACGGTTGAAGTGGCCCTGCGCGTTACCGATCGCGCGCTCGAAGGCCTTGTCGCGAGCCGGGCCCCAACCGGCTCCGGCGAGTCCGTCGGCAGCGGACTTGAGCCCGCTCCCGGCACGGCCGAGCAGCTGCCAGGCCGCGTCGGTGCCCTTGCCGAGCCAGGTGGCGGCCCGCTCACCCGTGTACGGCTCGAACGGTGAACGCCAGGTGTCGTGGCACCGCGAGCAGGAGAACTCGAACTGGAAGCCCGCCCCGGTGCCGTCTCTCTGGCACAGGTCGCGGTAGTTGTCGCTGAAATGGATCTCACCGCTCATGCGGTCCCCCCACAGGTCACTCCGTCGGCTCACTGCCGTACGACGTCGAGTGTGGGGTAGCGGTTCTGGGTTTCGGCCCATGGTTCCCCCAAGGGTCCGCCTGTTTCGCGCAATCGTGCCGAGCGGGGGCTCGACGGGGTTGCCGGGCGTCCGGACCCAGTCCGCGGGTCCGCGTGGCCGCGAGTGGTTTGGACGCTCAAAACCGCAGGTCAGGGGCGCTCAAGCGGTACGGCGGGGTGGCAGTCGGGCCTGCGGGCACGGGCCGGCCGGGCGGGCATGGAATTGTTTGCGACCTTCACGCGCTGATGGAGCCAGAGAGTACGGGATGCCGGCGGCGCATGAGCCGAGCAGCCCGATCGACCGACGTGAGAGACCGAAGGGGCCGTGATGGCAGCGCAGACGCAGAGGGCCGTACTGGCGGGTGGATGTTTCTGGGGGATGCAGGACCTCATCCGCCGGCACCCGGGCGTGACGGCGACCCGGGTCGGATACACCGGGGGCGACGTGCCGAACGCTACGTACCGTAACCACGGTACGCACGCGGAGGCCATCGAGATCCTCTTCGACCCCGAGAAGACCGACTACCGCACGATCTTGGAGTTGTTCTTCCAGATCCACGACCCGAGCACCAAGAACCGCCAGGGCAACGACATCGGCCTCAGCTACCGCTCGGCCATCTACTACGTGGACGACGAGCAGAAGAGGGTCGCCGAGGACACCATCGCGGACGTGGACGCGTCCGGGCTGTGGCCGGGCAAGGTCGTCACCGAGGTGGAGCCGGTGGGCCCGTTCTGGGAGGCCGAACCCGAGCACCAGGACTACCTGGAGCGCTACCCCGACGGGTACACCTGCCACTTCCCGCGCCCGGGCTGGCGACTGCCCAAGCGCGCGGAGGGCTGACCGCGCGCGGGGCGTCGGCGCAGGGGTCGCGGAGAGCCGAGTGCCCGAGGCGACCCCCGGGCGCGCCCGGAGCAGGGCAGGCGTCCGGCCCACGGGGTGCCGCGCCGGGGTCCTCTCGCCGGGCAGCAAAGCCCACCGGAGCGACGAAGTGAGCACTGCGACCATCACGACGTTCCTCGACGCCTGGCTGCGAGCCGGCCGCCGAGCGGTACCGCACCGGCTGTGGCCGGCCGGTCCCGTCCTGCTGATCGTGTCCGTTCCGGTGGCGGACGCCGTTCTGCCCCCGGACATCCACCTCGCCCATCTGCTGGCCGTCGCCGCCGCGGTCACGGCCGTCGGCGCCGGTACTCGGGCCACCGTGCTGGTCGGCAGCGCCGCGCTGCTCGCGCTGGTCGTCGCCGGGCTGGAGCGGCACACCCTGATGACCGGGAACGTCCTGGTCGAACTGGTTGCCCTCGCCGCCGTCTGTGCCCTCGTGACGGTCTTCACGCATCTGCGGGACCGGCACGAACGCGCGCTCGTCCGGGCTCGCTCGGTCGCCTACACCGCGCAGGGCGTCGTACTGCGCCCCCTCCCCCAGCAGGCCGGGCCCATCCGGCTCGCCTCCGAGTACCACAGCGCCGAGGCCGACACCTGCATCGGCGGCGACCTGTATGCCGCCGCCCGCACCTCCCACGCCACCCGGCTGATCATCGGCGACGTCCGCGGGCAGGGCCTCGCCTCGATCAGTGACACGGCCATCGTGCTGGGTGCCTACCGCGCCACCGCCCATCGTGAGATCCCCCTGCCGGAACTGGCCGCCTACGTGGAGGACGCGGTCCGCTGGGGCCTCGCCGAGTTCGCCGCGTCCGAAGCCGATCTCGCCGAGCGGTTCGTGACCGCCCTGATGGTCGACATCCCCGACGACGAGCCCGTCGTGCACGTGGTCAGCTTCGGCCATCCGCCACCCCTGCTGCTGCGTCGGGCCGACGCCACGGTCACGACGCTCCACGTGGCCGAGCCCGCCCCGCCCCTCGGCCTGGCCATCGGCGAGCCGTCCCAGACCGCGTACGTCCCCGCCACGTTCCCCTTCCATGAGGGCGACCGTCTCCTCCTCTACACGGACGGACTGACCGAGGCCCGCGACGCGAAGGGTGACTTCTATCCGCTCACCGAACGCGTCTCGGTCTGGGCGGACCAGGCGCCCGGCCCACTGGTGAAAGCCGTCACCGCGGACGTGAAAAGGTATGTGGGCGGTCGGAGGAGCGACGACATGGCGGTGATCGTCGCGCAGCGGGGTCAGGTACCGGCGACCGACTGAGCCGATCGCCCGGGCGTCGATGTGCGGGGTGTGACGGGCGGGTGAAGACTGAGACAGGGGAGAGGTCGCGTGTCCGTCCGGTGAAACACGGGCGAGGTCGACCGCCCCCTGTCGTCCCAGAGGCGCGAACGACGCCGCGCCTGCTTCGCGGACGTGACGTGCGCCAGTCCGTCCGCGGCTCATCGGATTCACGTTCCACACAGAGGTCCTCGGCCATGGGCAGTATCGACGAAACGGCTGTCGGCAGTCTGCGCGAGGCACTGCGGGGGCCGGTGATCACCCCCCAGGACCCGGGCTACGACGAGGCCCGCAGCATCTACAACGCCATGATCGACCGACGGCCCGCCGCCTTCGCGCAGTGCGTGGACGTGGCGGACGTGCAGGCGGCAATCTCCTTCGCCCGGGACACCGGAGCCGACCTCGCGGTACGCGGCGGCGGCCACAGCGGGCCGGGTCTTTGCCTGGTCGACGACGGGCTCGTACTCGACCTGTCGCCGATGCGCTGGGTCAGGGTGGCCCCGGAGGCGACCACCGTCCAGGTGGGCGGCGGCAGCCAGCTGGGTGACCTGGACCATGCGACACACGCCTTCGGGCGCGCCGTCCCGGCCGGGATCATGTCGACCACGGGCGTCGGCGGTCTCACCCTGGGCGGCGGCCACGGCTACCTCACCCGCAAGTACGGCCTGACGATCGACAGTCTGGTGTCCGCCGACGTCGTCCTTGCCGACGGCAGCTGTGTCACCGCGTCGGCGGACGATCATCCGGACCTGTTCTGGGCGCTGCGGGGCGGCGGCGGCAACTTCGGAGTGGTCACGTCGTTCACGTTCCGGCTGCACCCGGCCCACACGGTCGGTGTCGCGGTGACGGTGTGGCCGGTCGACCGTACGCCCGAAGTGCTTCGCTGGTACCGGGAGTTCATGCCGTCCGCGCCGGAGGACCTCTACGGCTTCTTCGCCGTGCTGGCGGTGCCGCCCGGTCCGCCCTTCCCCGAGCCGATCCACGGGCACAAGGTCTGCGGGGTGGTGTGGTGCTACACGGGCGACCTCGCCGCCGACCGCCTGGAGGAGGTGCTCGCCGTGGTGAACGACCCGGCGCCGCCGGCCTTCCACTTCACCACCCCCATGCCCTACCCCGGGCTGCAGTCCATGTTCGACACGCTCATCCCCAAGGGGCTGCAGTGGTATTGGCGCGGTGACTTCTTCGACGCCGTCTCCGACGGCGCCATCGACGTGCACCACAAGTACGCGGAGAACCTCCCGACCGACTTGTCGATCATGCACCTCTACCCGGTGGACGGGGCGGCGCACCGGCTCGGCGCCGACGAGACGGCCTGGGCCTACCGGGACGCCGTCTGGTCCTGCGTGGTCGCCGGCATCGACCCGGACCCGGCCAACGCCGGACTGATCCGGGAGTGGTGCGTCGGCTACTGGACCGACCTGCACCCGCACTCCATGGGCGGCTCCTACGTCAACTTCATCGGGCAGCAGGAGAGTTCGGACCGGGTCCAGGCCACCTACCGGGGCAACTACGACCGTCTGGCCGCGGTCAAACGCGTCTATGACCCCGACAACCTGTTCCACGCGAACCAGAACATTCCGCCCGCGCCGAGCTGACCGGGTCAGCGTGACCGGTCCGTCCTGGGCCAGTGCGCCGGGCATGCCGCCGAGCCGCTGGGCGGCGCGCACACCCTCGACGTCACCCGGCTGGGCGACCCGGCCCGCTGCGGCTTCGCCGGCGTCGGTGGTCAGCCTCGCCGCCGCGATCAGCCGACCCGGTCCTGACGTCGGATCAGTGCGCGGGCACCCACGCCCACTTGGCGTGGCGCGCAGGCCCGCGCACCTGCCGGCGCAGAATCCGGCCCGGCTGGTCGCGGCGGTGGTGGAGAAGCTGCTCGACCGTCTGCCCGACCTCGAACCTGCCGTACCCGATGCGGAGTTGACCTGACGGTCAGGCCCCATCCACCGGCCGGGCGCGCCTGGGGGGCGAGCCGCCCAGGCCGCGGACGGCCGGCGCGGCTGCGGTCCTGGTGGCGCGGGGAATGATCAGAACAGCGTCGCCGGAAGGACGCGGTGGCCGTTGGAGATGAAGGAGTCGACCTGCTCCGGTTCCCCCTCCTTCGCGGCGAGACCGAGCGCGGGGAAGCGTTCGAAGAGCGCCGGGAGCGCGATCCGGGCCTCCAGGCGCCCCAGCGGGGCGCCCAGGCAGAAGTGCACACCGTGGCCGAACGCCAGATGCTCCTTGTCGGCGCGGGCGACGTCGAACCTGTCGGCGTCCGCGCCGTACCTCTCGGGGTCACGTCCGGCGGCGGCGTACGCGGCGAGGATCGCCTCGCCCTTGCCGATCACCACTCCGGCCGGGCCGCCGAACTCCGCCATGCCGAGATCCTCCACGGCGTACCGCAGCGGCAGGCTGGCGACCGGCGCGTCCACACGCAGCACCTCCTCGATCACGTCGTCCCAGGAAGCACTGCCCGACCGGACCTGGGCGAGCTGCTCCGGATGGGTCAGCAGCAGGTGGATGGCGTTGTCGATGAGGTTGACCGTGGTCTCGTGGCCCGCGCTGACCATGAGCGCCAGCGTGTCGAGCAGCTCCTGCTCGCTCAGGCGGGTGCCGCCCTCCTCGTCGCGGGCCGCGATGAGCGCCGAGGTCAGGTCGTCGCCCGGCGAGCGGCGTTTGAGGGCCACGAGAGCGCCGAGCGCCGCGTAGAGCCGGGCGTATATGTCGGTGACCTCCTCCGGGCCGGCGGAGGTGTGGAAGACACCGTCCACCACGGCCCGCAGTTCCGCGCCCTGTTCCTCGGGGAGTCCGAACAGCTCGCTGATCACCTGGATCGGCAGGGGGTAGCAGAACCGCTCCCGCAGGTCCACCACCGGATTCTCCCGCGCGGCCTTCTCCAGTCCGTCGAGCAGTGTCTTGGTGATCTCCTCGATCCGGGGCTGGAGCGCCGCGGTGCGGCGGGCGGTGAAGGCCTTGGCGACCAGGGTGCGCAGCCGCCTGTGCTCACCGCCGTACGCGGTGAACATGTTCTGGACCGCGACCCAGGTGAACAGCGGCCATTCCGGGGAGACTTCACCGTTGATCCACCGGGTCCAGTGCCGGCGCGGGTCCTTCGACACACGTGGGTCGGTGAGCAGGCGTTTGAGCAGGTCGGGACTGCTGACGGCCCAGGCCTCGACACCGCCGGGAAGTTCTACGAGGGTCACCGGTCCCCTCTCGCGGATCCGGGCGGCCTCGGCGTGGATGTCACTGCCGGTCGCGTCGATGACTAAGGGTCGGGGGTGTCCCATCGCGGCCTCCGTGGCACTAGGGCTTGCGTACGACCCGTAAAGCTACTTGGCCGTGGCCTGTCCGCACGAGACCGCCCCGCGCGTGCTGCGTACCGCCGCAACTTCCCTGCGCGTGACCGCAAGTCGGCTTCCCGGCACTGTTCAGGGGCCCGGGTGTCGGGTCGGAGGGCCGGTGGGAGGGATGACGGTCAGCAGGGTCCCGCAGTGGATCCAGTCCCACAGTCTCGAGGTGCGGACGGTGGCCGCCGGCCACTGGTGGGACGCCGTACGCGTGTCGTTTCCGCTCGCGGACGAGGCCTTGTGACGGCTCGGGGACGCACCGGGGGCGGTCATCGCGGACGGGTTCGGCCACCGCCCGTACTGGCTGGTCCGTCCGGGCTCCGCCGACGACTGGCACCTCCCGCGAGTGGGTGCCCCGGGCCCGGGACACCACGTGGCGGTCCCCCCGTTGCACCGCACGGCGTCCCCGGGACTCCACTGGTGTGTGACCCCCGCCGAGCCGCGAGTGGACGTGCGCGTCCCGCCTCCGCCGCGCGCTCGACACGGCCCTGTCCGCCGAAGGCCACCACTGACCGGGAGTGGTCCCCGTCCGTGCCTCACCCGCCCCACAGCGTGACGTACACAGGGGGCCGGAACTCGGACGGTGGGACACCCGCGCCCGGCTCGCGCATGATGCGCGTCGCCACAGGAGTGTGCAGGAAGTACAGGAACCCGTCGGTGGCCGGGGAACGGTGCTCGGGACGCAGGACCGTGGCGTGCCATGTGGCGTCCGACGGCGTGGCCGGGGTATCCAGTACGCGCAGTTCGTCACGCCGGATGCGGGGCGACACCAGATGGGTCAGCGCCGGAGCCACCCCGGCGCCCTCGGCCGCGGCCGCCCAGGCCGCCGTCTGGTTGGGGAACACCCACACGTGGCGTTCGGTCACGCCCAGCCGACGCAGCAGCCGGCCGGAGTCCGCGTCGGGGTCGGTGCCCGAGGCGTCGACCAGCCACGACCACAGCGGCGGCGGACCGGGCGGCCGGCGGGCCCGCGCGCCGGAGTACTCAAGTAACAGGGTGGGGGTAA
>NZ_JBHYKH010000424.1:0-7949 GCF_042741275.1 Streptomyces sp. NPDC058964 | reverse complement strand
GTCCGCAGGAGCTCGGCGCCGGCGTCCTCCTCGCCCTCGGCGACGTCGAACAGGTCGACGGTGAGCGGCTCGGGGTCGTCGGGACCGCCCCACCAGGCGCCCCGCGCCACCACCGTGCCGTCCCGCAGGGCGACGCGCTTCCAGTCGGGGCGGTACCGCGCCCGCCGGTTCGCCTCCTGGGCCCGGAGCGGGTCGGCCAGGGTGTCGAAGACATGGACGGTGCTCTCGTCGAGCGTGCGAATGACCAGACCGGTCATGGATTCCTCCGGGATGCGTGCTGCGTGGAGCGCTCCCGGTCGGGCCAGAGGGGGCACGCCAGGGGAACGGGGAGGGAGCGCTGGACGGCCGTGAACCGCATGGTTCTCCCGTCCTTCCGTACGTACGGCGGGCGTGGTGTCGGACGGTAGGCGGGCGCGTACGGACGCGTCCATCGAATTTCCGGGGCGGGCCCTCGGGCGTGTCCGGGCGTAGCGTGGGCTTGTGAGGACGGTGGGCGGCTGGTCCCGCCAGTACCGGGACGAACGCAGCTGGCTGCGGGGTGCGCCGCCCCCGCGGTGGATTCGGGTGCTGCCCGTCGTCCTGCTGCTGGCCGTCACCGTGGCGACCATCACGACGGGCGACGACCTCGACCTCGCGTTCCTGCTGGGGGCGATCCCGCCACTGACGGTCCTGTCCTACGGGCCGCTGGCCACCGCGCTGCTCGGCGCTCTGGTCATCTTCGTGCTGCACGTCCCGGCCACGCATCTGAACCGGCCCGGCAACTCCGATCTGCTGACCATCGTCTTCGTCGCCGTACTGAGTGTGTTCGTGTCCTACGTACGCAGTCACCGGGACGCCCAGCTGGTCACGGAGCGGACGGTCGCCGAGGTGGTGCAGCGGGCCGTGGCGCCGCCGCTTCCGGAGCGGGTCGGGGCGGTCCGGTGCAGCGCGCTGTACCGTGCCGCCCAGCACGGCACGCTGGTCGGCGGGGACTTCGTCGACGTGCGCGACGGGCCGTACGGGGTCAGGGCAGTGATGGGTGACGTGCAGGGCCACGGGCTGTCGGCCGTGTCGACGGTGGTGTCGTTGCTGGGCGCCTTCCGGGAGGCGGTGCTGGACCAGCCCGGCCTCGAGTCGGTGGCGGCCCGGATGGACCGCCGGCTGACGGTGGACTCGGCGGGTGTGCGGCATGCCGAGCTGTTCGCCACCGCGATGCTGCTGGAGTTCTCCACGGACACGCGTTCGGTGCGGATCGTGGCGTGCGGCCATCCGGCTCCGCTCCTGCTGCACAACGGCCGGGTCCGCGAGATCGGCGTCGCCGCGGGGACTCCCCTGGGGCTCGGCCTCCTCGACGGCGATCCGCCCAAGGAGGTCACGGTCGCTCTCGAGCCGGGCGACCGGCTGTTCCTCGCGTCCGACGGGGTGTGGGAGGCGCGGGACGAGTCCGGTGGCTTCTACCCCCTGCCGGAGCGGCTCGGGGAACTGGCCGCCGGCGACTCGGCCCCGCTGACCGACCTGGTCTGGGAGGATCTCGTACGGCACTGCGGCACCATCCGGGACGACACCACCATGCTCGTCCTCGCCCCGGAACCGGCGCGGACCTGAGTCAGCCCACGTCCCACAGGAAGCGGTGGGTGTGGATGGCGAAGTAGGGGAAGGACTGCACCTGCCGGACGCCCTCGATCTGCCGGACCACGTCGTTGACGAAGTCCAGCAGGTCCTTCGGGCCCGGGGTGACCACCTCGGCGAACAGGTCGAAGCCGCCCGAGGTGAGCACCGAGTAGACGACCTCGGGCCG
This sequence comes from Streptomyces sp. NPDC058964, assembly GCF_042741275.1. NCBI lineage: Bacteria > Bacillati > Actinomycetota > Actinomycetes > Kitasatosporales > Streptomycetaceae > Streptomyces > Streptomyces sp. NPDC058964. The sequence goes on along the minus strand of NZ_JBHYKH010000424.1, from coordinate 6,172 downwards.
GTCGGCGAGCGCGTCGGCGACGGCACGCGGATCGCCGTCCACACCGATGCCGAGCAGCGCCATGGCCTGCCCGCCCATGGCCATCGGATCGGTGACGCCGACGACCTGGACGGCCTTGGTGTCGAGCAGCCGTTGCAGTCGCTGCCGGGCCGCCGAGGCGGACAGGCCGACCTTCGGGCCGAGGTCGGCGTACGCGATGCGCCCGTCGGTCTGCAGTTCGCGCAGGATGGCCCGGTCGATCTCGTCCACGTGTTTCCTTTCCGCCCCTGGTCGGCCCGGCCCCACCCTAGGCCGTGTCTCAGCCGGCCAGTTCCGCCAGGGCGGCGGCGAAGACCTCGGTGTGCGTGTCCACGTCCTGCTCGGTCGTGTCGGGGCACATCAGCGCCATGTTGTGGAACGGGGTGAGCAGGATGCCCCGGTTGGCCAGGTAGAGGTGGAGGAAGTCCTCCAGCTCCGCGTCGGCGGCCGCCTCGGACTCGGTGCCGGTGCGCGGGGCCGGGTCGGCGAATCGGTACTCGGTGCGGGCGCCGAGACGGCTCACGGACCAGGGCAGCGCGTGTGCGGCGATGCCCGCACGGACACCGTCCTCGAAGCGCTCGGACAGCTTGGCCATGTGGGCGAACGCCTCGTCGGTGAGGACGTGTTCCAGGGTGGCGCGCATCGCGGCGACGGAGAGCGCGTTGCCCGCCAGCGTGCCGCCGACCCCTCCCATGTCCACCAGGTCCAGGTCGTCGCGGGCGAGCAGCCGGTCGGCGAGCCCGGCGGAGAGGCCGTAGGCACCGGCAGGGATGCCGCCGCCGATGGCCTTGCCGATGGTCAGCATGTCGGGCTCCAGGTCCCAGGCGGCGGTGCAGCCGCCCGGCCCGGCGGAGAAGGTGTGCGTCTCGTCGTTGATGAGCAGGGTGCCGTACTGCCTGGTGAGGGCGCGTACTCCGGCCAGGTATCCGGGTTCGGGGAGCACGATGCCGATGTTGGTGAGCGCGGGCTCCATGAGGACGGCGGCCACATCGCCGTGGGCGAGTTCGCGCTCCAGCTGTGCCAGGTCGTTGAACTCGGCGACCCTGCTGGTCAGGGTGACGTCACAGGGGGCGCCGACGTTGCCGGGGCGGGCGGTGCCATGGCCGTCCGGACCGACGACGATCAGCGACTCGTCGACGCTGCCGTGGTAGCTGTAGCTGTTCACGAGGATCTTGGACCGGCCGGTGACGGCGCGGGCGAGCCGGATCGCCCAGCGGTTGGCGTCGGTCGCGGTCAGCGAGAAGCTCCAGCGGGCCAGCCCGAAGCGGCGGGTCAGCTCCGCGCCGACCCACTCGGCGTCCTCCGTGGGAAGCATCGCCGTGGCCCCGCCCTGCTCGGCGAACCTGCGGTTGACCGTCTCGGCCACCACGGCGGGCGAATGGCCGGCCATGGCCCCCGTGTCGCCGAGGCAGAAGTCGATGTACTCGTGTCCGTCGATGTCGGTGACACGGGCGCCCCGGGCGGTGTCCAGATAGCGGGGGAAGGCCCCGGCTGTCTTGTTCATCCAGGTCATCGGCACTCGGCCGAAGAGGTGTTCGGCCCGGGTGTAGGCCGCCTTCGAGCGCGGGTTGCGGCGTTCGGCCTCGGCGCTCTCGCGGGCCAGCAGGTGGTGGAGACGGGTGCGGTCCATGGAGTACCCCAGCGACGACGACCAAGACAACGGAATAGTCGGACTGTACGACTGAAATAGTGACTCACGCAAGGACCAGCGCTCGATTCGATCGTGACCACACTCGAATCGAGCGTCGAATCCGTCATAAGCAGTAACGATTACTCCACCCGGGGTCGAAATCGCGCTCACCGCTCGAACAGGCAGCACCAAACGCCAGGCCGCGCCACCCCTTCCGCCAGGTAGAAATATCTACCAGCATGCATATGCCGGGTTGGCGTGCAGTCGCACGAAGTGCCCGGTGACAGACGCTGTCTGCGCCCGTGTCAGGCAAGCGGAGATCACCCGGAGCGGTGCATGACGAACACGATGTGGATGCGGGGCGTGGAGTGGCTCGCCGCGGCGGCGGCCGACCCCCGGGCCTGCAAATGGGAGTGGGACCACGGCGACGGCATCGCGCTGCTGGAGGCCGGCCGCTTCTGGGACGTGCTGAGCGTTCCCGACCGGCTCGGCCTGCTCACTCTGGACCTGCTGTGGCGGCCGTCGCTGCCCGTCCCCGGGCCGACCCTGGTGGACACGGCCGCCCGGCGGGTCGGTTTCCTCCTGCCGCCCGACCCGTCGGCACAGTGGGTCGGCGCCGGGCTGCGCTACGCGACCAAGGGCTCCTGGGTGGCCGTCCCTCCGCCCTACCGGTCGGCCCGGTCCCTGGAGTGGCTCATCCCGCCCGACGGCACCGGTTCGCTCCATCTGCCGGGCACGCTGGAACAGGCGCTGCGCCAGGCCAACGGCACGCTGACGGTCCTCACGCCGCCGGGCGACGGATAGCGTCTCAGGGACGCTCCGCCTCCCGCCGGGGGCGTACCGGAAGCCCGGCGAGGAACGCCCATCTCAGGTCGGGGGCGGTGGGCACGGTCCGCCCCTCGGCACGCCACTCGGCGACGAGCTGCGCGTAGATCGGCTCACGTGTCCGCAGGGCGCCGACGGGCTGGGTACGGCTGGGGTGCGCGGGCTCCAGGTGCGGTGAGCGTCGGAACCCGAAGGAAGTCCGGTCCATGCCGGGGCAACGCTCACCGCCCGCCGGTGGCACGGGCGCTCACCGGGTCGGGTGAGCGCACCGCCCGATCGGGCCATCCACCGGTCCGACAACCATCTGAACGCAGGTGCTCCGGTCCGGTCAGCAGATCCTCGGCAACTGCTCCCCGAGCGGCATGTCGACCACGCGAGTGCCGCCCAGGCCGGTGCGGGCGACCACCATCCCGGGGTGGTCACCGACCGCCTCACCGATGATCCTGGCCTCCCTGCCCAGCGGATGCGCCCGCATCGCGTCCAGGACGGCGTCGGCGTGCCCGCGCGGGACGAAGGCCACCAGCTTGCCCTCGTTGGCGACGTAGAAGGGGTCCAGGCCCAGCACCGCGCAGGCGTTGGCCACGGGGGGCGGGACCGGGACGTCCCGTTCGGTGACGACCACGCCCGTCCCCGAGGCGGCCGCGATCTCGTTGAGGGACGCCGCGAGGCCGCCGCGGGTCGGGTCGCGCAGCACGTGCAGATCGGGCGTGACCGCGAGCATGGCCTCCACCAGACCGCCGAGCGCGGCGCAGTCGCTCTCGATCTCCACCCCGAACTCCAGGCCCTCGCGCACGCTCATGATCGCCACGCCGTGCACCCCGATCGCACCGCTGACGATCACCACATCGCCGGGTACGACCCGCTGGGGCCGCAGGTCGACGCCCGACGGGACGAGCCCGATGCCGGCGGTGTTGATGTAGATCCCGTCGCCGTGCCCGGCCTCCACCACCTTGGTGTCGCCCGTCGCCACCTCGACGCCCGCGGCCCGCGCGGCCGAGCCGAGCGCCTCGGCGACCCGGGAGACGGTCTCCAGCTCCACACCCTCCTCCAGGATGAAACCGCAGGAGAGGTAGGCGGCGCGGGCACCGCTCATCGCGAGGTCGTTGACGGTGCCGTTGACGGCGAGGTCGCCGATGGTGCCGCCGGGGAAGAACAGCGGGCGTACGACGAAGGAGTCGGTGGAGAAGGCCAGCCGGAGCCCGCCGAGGGAGAGTGCGGCGGCATCACCCAGCTGGGCGAGCACGTCTCCGCCGAAGGCGGGCGCGAAGACGTGCTGGACCAGCTCGGCGGAGAGCGTGCCGCCCCCGCCGTGACCCATGACGATGCGGGGCTGGTCGCGCAGCGGCGCCGGACAGGTCCACGCGGTCGGGTCCAGCGTGTCGGTGGTGGTGTCAGCCAACGGGGCTCGCCTCCCGGGCCGCGGGGGTGGTGTCCAGGCGCCGGTAGAGGTAGTAGGCGGCGCAGGCGCCCTCGCTGGAGACCATGGTGGCCCCGAGCGGGGTGCGGGGGGTGCAGCGGGTGCCGAAGGCCTCGCACTCGTTCGGTTTGAGCAGTCCCTGCAGGACCTCACCGCTGCGGCACTCGGCCGGTTCGCAGGTACGGATGCCCTCGACGGAGAAGCGCGACTCGGCGTCGTAGTCGCGGTACTTGGCGGACAGCCGCCACCCGCTGCCGGGGATCACCCCGATGCCGCGCCAGGCGCGGTCGGTCACCTCGAAGACGTCCTCCAGCATGGCGCGCGCGGCCGGGTTCCCCTCGGCGCGGACGGCTCTGGGGTAGGCGTTGTCGACGGTGTGCTCGCCGCGCTCCAGCTGCGCCACGGTGCGGCGGACGCCCTCCAGGATGTCCAGCGGTTCGAAGCCGGTCACGACGATCGGCACGCGGTGGCGCTCGGCCAGCTCCGGGTACTCGTCGACGCCCATCACGGTGCATACGTGCCCGGCGGCCAGGAAGCCCTGCACCCGGCAGCTCGGGGAGCGCATGATCGCCTCGATGGCGGGAGGGACGCGCACGTGCGAGACCAGCAGGCTGAAGTTGCGGATGTCCAGCTTGCGGGCCTGATGGACCGTCATCGCGTTGGGCGGCGCGGTGGTCTCGAAGCCGATGCCGAAGAACACCACCTGGCGGTCCGGGTTCTGCTGGGCGATCCGCAGCGCGTCGAGCGGCGAGTACACGACCCGTACGTCACCGCCCCCGCCGCGCACCTGGAACAGGTCCCGCCCGGTGCCGGGGACCCGGAGCATGTCCCCGAACGAGCAGAAGATCACCTCCGGCCGGGAGGCGATCTCCAGGGCCTTGTCGATGACCTCGAGCGGGGTGACGCACACGGGACAGCCCGGCCCATGGATCAACTCGACCTGGTCGGGCAGGAGTTGGTCGATACCGTGACGGATGATGGAGTGCGTCTGCCCGCCGCACACCTCCATGAGCGCCCAGGGCCTGGTCACCGTGGCGTGGATCTCGTCGAGGAGCCGTCGTGCCAGATCCGGGTCCTGGAACTCGTCGATGTACTTCACCTGCGCGCCTCCTCGGCGACCGTCGCTTCGGCCTGGCCCGCGGCCGCTGCCCAGGGATCTCCGAACTCCTCCTGCAGCATGCCGAGTTCGGCGAAGAGTTCGAGGGTCTGCCGCGCCGACTCCTCGTCGAGCCGCTGCAGCGCGAACCCGACGTGCACGATGGCGTACTCACCGACCTGGAGGTCGGGCAGATACTCCAGGCACACCTCCTTGACCACACCGCCGAAGTCGACGGTGGCCAACCGGGTGCCGTCGCGCTCCTCGATGTCCAGCACTCTGCCGGGTACCGCCAGGCACATGGGCCTCTCCTCGCTGTGGGGGTTCGTCAGTGGGGGGCTGTCGTGCGTGCGGCCACCAGGAGCTGGCCGAGGGCCAGGCCGCCGTCACCGGGAGGGACCAGGTGGTGGCGCAGCACCGTGAAGCCGTCTGCGTCCAGTGCGGCCGTACAGGCCGAGGAGAGCAGCGAGTTGAGGAACACTCCGCCGGTCAGGGCGACCGTGTCCACTCCGTGCCGCTCCCGCGCCCGTACGCAGACGTGGTGGACGAGACCGGCCACGGCCCGGTGGAAACGGGCCGCGACCCGGGCCGGGTCCGCGCCCGCCCGCAGATCGCCCACGACCGCCGCCAGAACGGGTGCCGCACCGGCCCGCACGGGGTCGGTGTCGCGCAGTTCGAAGGCGTAGGCGACGGTGTCGTCGGGGGGTGCCTGCAGGGCGGCCGCCTCCAGTTCCATCGCCGCCTGCGCCTCGTAGCCGGCCCGGTGACAGACACCGGCCAGGGACGAGACGGCGTCGAAGAGCCGGCCCATGCTGGAGGTGGGCACGCAGTTGAGGTTCCGCTCCAGCTGCCTTTCCAGTACCGGGAGTTCGGCGCGCGGGCAGGCGGCCACGCACGCCAGGTCGTCGGACCAGCCGATGCCGGCCGCACGCAGGTGCGCGAGGGCCATGCGGTAGGGCCGGTGCACCGCCGCGTCGCCGCCGGGCAGCGGCACATAGGCGAGGTGTCCGAAGCGGGTGAAGCCGTCGTAGTCCGCGAGCAGGAACTCGCCGCCCCACACCGCCGCGTCGTCGCCGTAGCCGGTGCCGTCGAAGGCGACCCCGAGCACCGGCCGGCTGCCGTCGAGGCCGTGTTCGGCCATCGCGGAGGCGACATGGGCATGGTGGTGCTGGACGCGGACCACGGG
>NZ_JBHYKH010000423.1:0-7954 GCF_042741275.1 Streptomyces sp. NPDC058964 | reverse complement strand
GTTGCCCCTCGGTCGGTCGGCTGCGCAGCTCGGTCAGGTCGACGACGGCCGGGCCGGTGCCGCGCGCCGGCGTCCAGCCGACCGCACCGGTGAAGCGCCCGCCCCTGTCAGGTCCAGGTATCCGGCGACGGACAGGATGCCGAAGCGGTCCGCGACCGTGTAGCGGCAGTTGATGGTCAGGGTGGTGAACTTCCTTGCGCGGGTGGCCGGTCGAGGCCTGTTGTCCTGGGTCAGAGGGGGAGGGTGATCCAGATGCTTTTGCCACCGCCGTCGGCGTCTGCGCGGACCACCGCGGTGCCGCCCAGGGTGAGCGTGAGCTCCATGACGATCGCCAGGCCCCCCGTCCCGGTGCCGGTGGCCGACCCGTACAACGACGGCTGGTAAGGGTGGCGGTCGTGGACGGCCAAGGCCAGGCAGTCCGGGCCCGCCGCGTAGATCACCGTCACCTGCGGGGAAAACACGGCGGCGTGCCGCACGCTGTTGGTCACCAGCTCGGCGAGGATCAGCAGGGCCGGGTCCACCGTGGGGTGGCTCAGCCCGATCCCCCACTCGACCAGCGCCTGCTCAGCGGTCTCTCGGGCCATCCGCACGGCGGACGGTTCGGCGGGCAGGGTGAGCACATGCCGGTAGGGCAGGGCTTCCAGCCGTGTCGACATCACTCACGCCTCCGCGCGGTCGAGGCGGAAACCCGCGACCGTCTTGGGGTGCAGGCGCAGCAGGGTGTCGTGCGGGCCGTGCGCCCAGCCGGACAGGGTGCGCCGGTAGTGGGCGGCTTCGTCGGGGTCCATGACCACCTCGGCGGGTCCGGAAACGGTGACCGTCCAGCCGGTGCCGGGCCCGGTTCGGATCTCGTCCACGTGGTAGGTCGCCGCAGGCGGCACGGCCACGGCCGGGGCCGGGGTACGGACGACCAGGCGGCCGTACTCCCATACGTGCCGGGCCGGCCGGATCACGGTCAGGTCCCGCTGAACGTAGACCAGCCGTCCCAGACTGCTGCCCTCCAGCAGCCACAGGGCCTCCGCACCGGAGACCTCGGCCATGCGAAGGCTGACGGGAAGAGTGCTCATCGCAGGGCTTCCTCGCTCGGGGTCCGGGGGTTTGGTGCGGGAGGGGCGGACAGGAGTCCGGAGCGCTCCAGGTGGTCACGGGCTGCCCGGATCGCGTCGGGGGTGGTGGCGTGCTGTCGGTCCTCGTCGCGCAGCGACTCCAGCGCGCCGACGGAGTCGAGGACCCGGCGCTGGCCGGGGCGTATGCCGGACGCCATGACGACGATGCCGCGCCGGTGCAGTTTCTCCACCGCGTCCTTGAGGACGAGGGCGCCTGTGGCGTCCATGGTGGAGACCCGGGACATGCGCAGGATGACGACGCGGACGTCGGTGACCTGGGTCAGCTCCAGCAGGAAGCGGTGGGCGGCGGCGAAGAACAGCGGGCCGTCGATGCGGTACGCCACTATGTGCTCGGTCAGCAGTGCGTGTTCCTCGGCACTGTGGTCGCCCCGGTCGAGCGGCACCTGGTCGAGGCGGGCCTGTTTGGCCACGGCTCGCAGGGCGAGGACGCCGGCCACGACGAGACCGATGATCACTGCGTACACAAGGTCCAGGGCCAGCGTCGCCACGGCGGTCAGGACGAGGGTGAGGGCGTCGGAACGGGTCGCCTTCGCCATGGCTTTCAGTGAGCCGGTCTCGATCATGCGGATCGCGGTGGCCAGCAGGACACCGGCGAGCGCGGCCAGCGGGATCCGGGAGACAACAGGCGCCGCCGCGAAGACGATCACGGCGAGAACGGTGGCGTGGGTGAGTGCGGCGAGGCGGGAGCCCGCGCCCGTACGGACGTTGACGGCGGTACGAGCGATCGCACCCGTCGCGGGCACGCCCCCGAACAGCGGGGCGGCGATGTTGGCAAGGCCCTGCCCGAACAGCTCACGGTCCGGTTCGTGCTTCTGTCCCACCGTCATGCCGTCCGCGACCGACGCGGACAGCAGGGACTCCAGGGCGGCGAGCGCCGCGACCGCCACGGCGGGGGCGAGCAGGGTCCCCACCGAGCCGAGGTCGAGGAAGGACAACGACGGGACGGGCAGTCCCGCCGGAAGGTTGCCGATCGGCTCAGCCGCGTCCAGGTGGGCCGCCTGTGCCACGATCGTCGCCGCGATCACGGCGACGATCGAGAACGGCACGGTCGGCCGCCACCGGGCGCCGAGCAGCATGACCGCGGCCACCGCGGCAGCGAGGCCGGCCGCCGTCCAGTTCGGGGCCTTCGCGAACTCCTCGAGTGCCCGCCAGGTCACCACCAGCACCCGGTCGCCCTCCGGCTTGGACACACCCAGCGCGTTGGGAATCTGCTGCAGGCCGATCACGCAGGCGATCCCGAGGGTGAAACCCTCGACCACCGGGGCGGGCACGTACTGCATGTACTTCCCGGCCCGCAGCACCGCCAGGCCGACGAGCAGCACACCCGCCATCAGCCCGACGGTCAGCACTCCGGTCGGCCCGTACTCACCGACGATCGGCACCAGCACCACCGTCATGGCACCGGTCGGACCCGAAACCTGCAGGTTGGATCCGCCGAACACCGCCGCGATCACCCCCGCGACCACGGCGGTCGCCAGGCCCGCCTCGGCGCCCATACCGGAGGAGACACCGAAGCCGAGCGCCAGGGGCAGTGCGACGATCGCCACGGTCAGACCGGCGAGCAGGTCCCGGCGGGGGTCGCGGCGGATCTCCGCGAGATCGGCGCGGCCAGGCAGCAACACCGTGATCCGGGCCCACACCCGGCCGAATGCCGAGGTCACGGCGCGACGACCTCGGCTTCCCGCAGCTCGACCAGCAGCTCGTTCCGCCCCGCCAGCATTTCCGTGAGGATCCGCCGCGCGGCCTTCATGAGATCGGCGACATCGCCGCCGGCCAGCTCATAGACGACCCTCGAGCCCTCCCTCGTCGAGGTGACGATCCCCGAGCGGCGCAACACGGCCAGGTGCTGCGACAGGCCAGAGGGCTCCACCTCGATGGCGGCCAGCAGGTCCCGCACCGGCATCGGCCCGTCCTGCAGCAGCTCCAGCACCCGTATGCGCACGGGATGCCCCAGCATCCGGAAGAACTCGGCCTTGGCCTGATACAGCGGAACGGACACGACCCCTCGACTTCCCTGCAAGACCCCACCGCGGGGCAGACACCAGAGGCTGCGTCCTCGACTAGCTGCGGACACAGCCAATACAGCATCTAACTAATTGCGAACTTTTGCAATTTAGCATCTTGCATACCTCTCAGGGGCCCATCGTCTGGGATACGCCACAGGCGGCTCATGAGCATGACGAAGTCGCCGGGTCGAGGCCGGAACGTGCCTCGCCGACGTGTTCGCATGCGTCGAGGAGCCGGCCGACGGCGGCGGTGACGGAGACGGAGAGCCGGGGTGCTCCCAGCGGCATGTCGAGGTCACACACCGCGTCGTAGAAGACCGTGATCGCGATGCCGTGGCCCGGCTTCAGCACCAGAGATGGCCACCACGGTTGTCGACGAAGCAGCCGGCCCGGCCTTCGGGCGCCCGGCCCGGCGGCTGCAGAGCCGGGGTCCACGAAAGAGCGACGTGGGGACCCGGACGCCGGGCTCCCGCGCGCGTCGGCCCGGGGAAGCCCGAAGGTGGGCGATGGCCGGGTTAGCGTTGACGGCATGCGACGTGGGAGCACGGGACGCGCTGCGGTGTCAGCCGCTGAGTCACGCACCAGCGCCATGAGCCTGCCGCTCATCCTCGGACTCGCCCTCGCCTTCACGGTCACCGTCATCGACCCGCTCGTGCTCAGCCTGAATCTGCCGCAGGTGAGCCGGGCCCTCCATGTGCCGCCGCAGGTCGTCGGGCTGCTGGGCGGAGCGGCGACGCTGGTCATGGCCGCCTCCGTGCTCGCCGCGGGCAGTCTCGGCGACACCGTGGGGCTCAAGCGGCTGCTGATGCTGGGACTGGTCGTCGTCACCGTCGTCGACCTGCTCTCCATGCTCTCGCCCGGCTATGGCTTCCTGCTGGCGATGCGCTTTCTGGACGGGCTGGGGATGACCGCGCTGCTGGCAGTGCCGCTGGCCCTGCTGAAAGTGTCGGTACCGCCGCAGAAGCGGCCGCTGGCCATCGGTGTCCTGATGGCCGTCGAGATGGTCCTGAGCGGGGTGATCCCCGCGTTCGCGGGCTGGGCGGTGGTGGCCGTCGGCTGGCGGTTCCTGTTCCTGATCGCCCCACTGCTGTGTCTGGTCTCGCTCTGGCTGACGGCCCGGTACGTCCCGGAGTCGCCCGTCCAGCAGGGCCGTCACCTCGACGTGGTGGGTGTCGCCCTGATCGGGGTGGCCCTGCTGGCCCTCGTCGTGGGCCTGGCCGCAGCGCAGAACGGCATCTCCCGGTTCGAAACCTGGGTGCCGCTGGTGATCAGCACGGTCGTCGCCGTGCTCTACGTGCTTCATGCATGCCGCACTCCCGAACCCGCCTTGGACCTGGCGCTGTTCCGCAGCGCACCGTTCAGCGTGGCCCTGGCGGCGACCCTCACTCTGAACTTCCTCGTCGCCGGGCTCAGCATCGTCCTCGGGCAGTTCGGCAACGTGGTGCTGTCGCTGTCCCCCGAGACCATCGGACTGCTGTACCTGCCCGGCACACTGCTGATCGCCGGTTCCGTGATCCTGGCCGGGAGCCTGGTCGGGAAGTACACCCCGCGGCCGGTGATGGTCACCGGCCTGCTGGTGATGACGGCAAGCGGGCTGCTGATGGCGGGCACCGCCGGCCCCTCGATGGCGGTGTGGCTGCTCGTGCCGGCCACATGGTTGTGCAACCTCGGGTCCCTGGTCACCTCCACATCGGTGTCCGAGACGGTCCTCTCCCAGGCACCGCCCGGGCGCTCTGGCGCGGTGGCCTCCGTCCAGATGGCCTTCGCGATGACCGGCGCCGCGTTCGGACCGACCATCTACATTCTGCTTTTCAACTTCTTCTTCCAGCGGCAGTGGCTGGCGGACGCACAGTCACGCGCCATGTCGGTAGGGCAGGCCAAGCAGGCCGTGGATGCCATGCGCAGCGGGATGGCGCAGAACCCTGGTGGCGTCGGATACGACCCGAACCTGCTACGGCACGCTTCAGGACTGGATCTCCGGCTGGACTTCACCAACGGGCTTCGGCTCACCATGGCGATCGTCAGCATCCTGCCACTCGTCGTGGCGGTGCTGGCCTTTCTGCTGATGCCCCGCCGCCGCAAGGAGCCCCGGGCCTAGGCTGCGCGCCACCCGGTCGTCGGCGGCGCCAGGGACGGTTCCGTGGTGCCGTCAGCCGAGGCGGTTGATCGGCAGGTACTCCATCGTGCATCGATGGCCTTCGGGGCGTGGCAGATACAGGCGCAAGCCGATGAACCAGATGCCCTGTCCGGGTGCGGGAGGCCAGTTGGGCTCACGGCCGGGACCTGGGGACTCCGGCTGTGGATGGATGGTCGAGCTTCCGTCTTCATTTGCCGCGTCTACTAATGAACCCGAGCTCGCACCTGAGCGCACGCAGCGCTTCGTCGATTGGCCGATAGCCCCTGCGAAGGACGCGAAGAGGCACTCTCCGGCGTCGCGCACATGCACCACCTTTTCCAACGGTGAGCACCACGACGGAGCAGCCGTGACCTGGTCGATGAGCCTGTGGCGTTCGGCTACGGAGAGCAGCCGGTCAGGCATGCTGTGTGGGGTGAGATTCACGCAGCGTCAGGACAGGCTGCGGCGATTGGCAGCAGCGCTGCTCATCGCGGCAAGCTCGGCGGTGGCAAACTGGGCTGCTGTCAAGCTGGTTGGTGGCGGGCTGCAGACCAGCGAACGCGTGGCCGTGTTCGGACTGGTCTTCGGACTCGTGCCGGTCGTGGGCGGCGCATCGAAGCTGCTCAAGCCGCCGGACGATACAGATCTCACCCAAGTGGCTCAAAGGCTGGCCATCACGGTGGAGACAGCGGAGTTGGCCCAGCGTACTCAGTTGCTCAGCGGCGACAACCAGCCACTCGATGTGAGTTTCGCCCTCCGTCCTGCTCCGTCCCGAGTTGCCGCCGGTGCTGCCCCGTCAGGAACCCTCGATGGGATCACCGACTACTATCGTCGTCTGAGCCCACGGAGACTGCTGATCTCCGGAGCTCCAGGGGCAGGCAAGACCGTCCTGGCTCTCGAGCTCATGCTGGGCCTGTTGGAACAGCGTGGGCCTGACGACGCGGTGCCCATTCGTCTGTCGCTGACCAGTTGGGACACTGCCTGCCCCCTGGAAGACTGGCTGACCGACGAACTCACCCAGACTTATGAGCTCACCAAGGCGATCGCCAGGCGCATGGTGGAAGAGCGCCGCATCCTCCCCGTCCTGGACGGCTTGGACGAGATGGACCCCCCTGACGAGGAGGTCGCGCCATCGCGCGCCGCGCGGGCGCTGACCGCCCTGAACAGGTATCAGGTCGGGCGGCACAAGGCTGCCCTCATTGTCACCTCGCGCACAACCGTCTACGAGCAGTTGGCAAGGCGAACCCGGCTCTTGGACGCCGCTCATGTCGAGATCCAACCCGTCACCACTGACCAGGCACAAGCCTTCATGGATGCCCGGGTACAGGATCCCCAGCAGTGGCGCCCAGTGATTGAACATGCCCGACGCAGTCCTGGGTCGGCAGTCACATCCATGCTCTCCACGCCCTGGTTGCTCACACTCGCGCTGACCGCCTACGAAGCCGAGGGCGACCCCAGCGAACTCCTCCACTTCACCGACCGCGACGACCTGCGCAACCATCTGCTGCACCGCTTCGTGCCAGCAGCTACGGCGCTGCACACAACGGGAAACAGACCGCCATACCGTCTCGATCAGGTCGAGCATTGGCTGAGCGTCCTCGCCCGCTACCTCGACGACAACACCCGCACGCCCCGAGCCGTCAGTGGTCAGCTCCTGTCTGGCACTGACATCATGCCGCACCGAATCTGGCCACTGGCCGGAACCCGAACTCGGGTCATCGACACTGCGATCAGCAGCATCTCGGCCCTCCTCCTTCTCGCCTGGATGGGCTCGCTGTCCGTCAACGACCGCACACAGATCCCCTCCAGCCTGGTCATCGCACTGCTCGCGATCGGCTGGATCATCGCGGCAGCCAAAATGGCCTGGCCAGTACCGAAAGGCATCGACCCCGGCCGGCTCCGCACCCCCGACGGGCGCCGCGCCGTGATCGGTCCTGTCGCCTTCGGTGCCGTCGCCGCCCTGGCCCTTGCGCTGACCTCCGCTCTGCCCAGCCCCGCGCCCGGGCTCGCCGGCTACATCGCGCAGGACCTGGCGTTGCTGCTGCCCCTCGGCCTGGTCGGCGGCCTCGCGTTCGGACTACGGCACAATCTCGAGGACACAGCGCAGAGCAGCAAATACCGGGGTCCGGCCGATCTTGTGCGCGCCGATCTGTGCGCCGGCCTGCTAGTGGGATTCACGGCCGGGTGCGCGGCAAGCCTCGGACTCACCATCCCCAACATCATCGCGTACGGCCAGGATCAGGCGCTTTTCAGTGACTTGCTGGAAGTGATCATCTCCGCGATCGCATCAGGAACCGCCCTCGCCATCGTCGTCAGCACCGTCTGGGCAGGCGCCTGGCGCCGATACATCGCAACCGTATTGTGTACCCGCGGACGCCTCCCCTGGAGGATCAACCGCTTCCTCGCCTGGGCATACACAGCCGGGATACTCCGAATGTCCGGTTCCGCTTACCAGTTCCGTCACCGAGAACTCCAGGACCACCTCGCACAGCGCTGACATCGCCACACTGCCGACGAAGAGGCGGTTCCTGCACCCGGTGGCCTCACTGCCGCATACCAACCGCATGCAGGGCCAAGACCGGCAGCGGTTGCCATCCCGCTCTTCGCCGACGTAGGTGCTTGATCACGCAATGGCCGGCCGCACCAGCAGCAGAGCCTCTGCGAGGGGCACCGGCGCGATGCGTGATGGTGGAGTGCGCCTGAGG
>NZ_JBHYKH010000422.1:1250-7960 GCF_042741275.1 Streptomyces sp. NPDC058964 | reverse complement strand
TATACGACCCTTGCCCGGCGCGGTACCCCCGGTACCCGGCCGGGGGCACCCGCGCCGGGCGCTACCCCCGGGCCCCCCCCCCCCCCGGGGGGGGGGCCGCCCTCGTCTGTGTGTGCAACGTGTTCTCATCTTGCGCGGCCGTTGCTACGGTGCCGGATCTGACGAACGGTCAGGAGTCGTCGACCGGGAGGCCACGCATGCGCGCCCTGATCGCCGCCGCGAGCGGCCTCGCCCTCGCGCTCGCCCTGGTCCTCGCGATCACCGCCATGGGCTCACCGCAGGGCCGGACGTCCCCGAAACCGCTTCTCACGACGGTGCCCGCACACCCGTAACCGCCCGTCCGGGAGGGAGGCCGAGATGCGCCGCACGACCAGCCTGATCCTGCTCGCGCTCGCCGTGTTCTTCACGGCGCTGTCCCCACTGCTGCGCTGGTACGCCTTCCCGCGCCTGGCCAAGATTCCCCCGAACCAGTACCAGGACATGGTCCTGGAGGCCAGGGGCGCCACCCTCCTCGACTACGGCACGATGAAGGCCAGGAAGGTCTCCAAGGTCACCATCGTGCAGACCCTCAAGGGCGACGTGGCGGCCTCCAGGCGGATCGAGGGGACGGCGGGCAGGGACGTGGTCGTCTGGGACGGCCTGTCCTACGTCCAGGGGCCCGACGGCAAGATGGTCTCGAGGATCCCCGAGCGCTACATCTTCGACGCCCACTCCCAGGAGCCCGTCCACGCCACGGGCGAGACGGTCGACGGCGACCCGGTGAAGCGGGAGGGCATCGAGTTCAAGTGGCCGTTCCTGACGGAGAAACGGGACTACGAGTACTTCGACGCGCAGACCCGGACCACCAACCCGATCCACTACGAGGGCACCCGGAACTTCCGCGGAGTGAAGGTCTACTACTTCGAGCAGACCATCCCCTGGACCAAGGTCCCCTTCCCCAAGACCATGCCGGTGCAGGGCATCACCCCCGAGTCGGTGGCGAAGACGGGCACGACGCGCTGGTACACCACCGTCCGCAGGTTCTGGGTCGAGCCCGTGACCGGCGCCCCCGTCTACGGGGAGGAGATCCACAAGGAGGAACTGCGCGGCGGCACCCTGCTGGGCGGCCGCGACCGGGTGACCGCCTTCGCCGGCCACGTGAAGATGCGCGAGGACTACGTCGAGCACACCGTGGCGCTGGTCGAGCACAACCGCACCGTCGTCCTGCTGCTCACCTCCTACCTGCCCTGGGGCTTCCTCACCCTGGGCATCCTGCTGCTGGCGCTCTCCCTGTATCTGGAGGCGCGCGGCCGCCGGCCGGGAGACCCCGCGCCGGCCCGGGCCGCGGAACCGGAACCGGTCAGCGCCTGAGCCGGGCGTTGGTGTGGCGTGTGGGCTCCGCCGCGGCCGGATCCTCGGGCCACGGATGCTTCGGATACCGGCCGCGCAGGTCCGCCCGGACGCCCTTGTAACCGTCCTTCCAGAAGGAGGCGAGGTCGGCGGTGACGGCGGCGGGCCGCCCGGCGGGGGAGAGGAGGTGCACGAGCAGCGGCACCCCGGCCACCCTCGGCGACTCCTGCAGCCCGAACATCTCCTGCAGCTTCACGGCGAGGACGGGCTGCTCGGGGTTGGTGTAGTCGA
The DNA here is from genome assembly GCF_042741275.1 of Streptomyces sp. NPDC058964. Taxonomy (NCBI): domain Bacteria; kingdom Bacillati; phylum Actinomycetota; class Actinomycetes; order Kitasatosporales; family Streptomycetaceae; genus Streptomyces; species Streptomyces sp. NPDC058964. The sequence continues at coordinate 6,340 of NZ_JBHYKH010000422.1, read as the reverse complement.
TCCGGATCCTGGATCCACTGGGCACGGCGATCCGCTCGGGGGCGAGTTCGTCCAGCCGGGCGGCGTCCCCGCCGGCCCAGGGCAGCAGCCGTCCGAGTGCCTCGCAGGCATCGATCCGTGCGAGATCGGCCCGCCGCCGGGCCCGCCCCAGCTCGGGTTCCAGCCACTCGTCCGCGCGCGCGTGCAGGGCATCGTCCGACACGTCCGGCCAGGGGTCCCCCAGATGCAGCCGCAGAAAAGCCAGCCGCTGCCGCAGCAGGCCGGCCTCCGCCGGCCGGCGCAGCAGCCCGAACCCTTCCTGCCGCAGCCCTTCGAGAAGCGCTTCGCGCACGAGGGCGGGTTCGGCGTCCTTCAGCGGCCGCACCGCCAGCTCGACGGCCCCCAGCCGCTCCACCCGGCGCGCGACCACGTCCCCGTCCTGCCAGCGCACCTCGTCCCGTTCCTCGTGCAGGGCCCGCGCGGCGAACCGTGCGAGCTCCTCGTCGATCACGGCCCCGAGCCGCCCGCGCGCGGGCCCCGTGCCGCGCGGCCGGTCGGCAGCGGCGACGGCGATCCAGCGCACCCCGCGCAGCGGCGACCCGTCGGCGAGCTCGGCCCGCGTCCCGGAGAGCATGAGGCAGGACCCACCGTCGAGCCGGGCGATCCGCTCGGGAAAGGCGAGCGCGGCGACGAGCCCGGCGATCCGTTCGTCGCCGGTTCCTGCGTCGGCCCCAGCGTCCACCGGCGACTGAGACGGACGGGTGGGCGGCCGGGAAACGCCCTCGGGGACGACGGCCCGCAGCCGCCGCACCTCGGCAGCCCACCGCCTGGCGTAGGCGTCACCACCCCGCCGCGCGAGGCGCAAGGCCTCCGCCAGGTCGTCCCCGTATTCCCGGGGCGCTTCCTCACTCAGCAGAGCGACGACCTCGGCACCCCCGCCGTCGGTGTCCAGCAACGCCCTTCCCAGCCGGGGATGCAACCCCAGCCGCGCGAGCCGAACCCCCCGCTCCGTGGCCCGCCCCGCGCAGTCCACCGCCCCCACGGCCCTCAGCGCGTCGCGCGCCGCCGCCATCGCTCCGCCCGGCGGCGGATCCAGCAGCGCCAGCCCGGAGGCGTCGGGGTCGCCCCAGCAGGCCGCCTGAAGAGCGAACGCGGTGAGGTCGGCCACCTTGATCTCCGGCGACGGAAAACGGGGCAGACGGGCGTCCTCGGCCTCCGCCCAGCACCGGTAGACCGCGCCCGGCGCCTCACGCCCGGCGCGCCCCGCACGCTGCCGTCCGGCCGCCTGCGAGGCCCTGACCGTCGTCAGCGCGCTCAGCCCGCGCGCGTGGTCGACCCGCGGCTCCCGCGCCAGTCCGGAGTCCACCACCACCCGCACCCCGGGCACCGTCAGCGAGGACTCCGCGACCGACGTGGCAAGGACCACCCGGCGACGGTCACCGGGTGCCAGCACCGCGTCCTGCACCGCCGCCGGCGCCCGCCCGTGCACCTGGAGCACCTCGACGCCGCCCAGGTCCCCCAGCTGCCCGGCCACCCGCGCGATCTCGCCCACGCCCGGCAGGAAGCACAGCACGTCTCCCGACCGCTCGGCCAGCGCCCGCCGCACCACCGACGCCACGTGCGCCGGCAGGGCGGGGTCGACACGCATGCCGTGCGGCGGCCGTACCGGACGCGCCGGCGGAGCCCACACCACCTCGACCGGATGCGACACGCCCGCAGCCTCGACGACCGGCGCCCCGCCCAGCAGCCGGGCCCACCCCTGCGCGTCGGTCGTCGCCGACGCGGCCACCAGCCGCAGCTCAGGCCGCAGGGTCTCCCGCGCGTCCCACAGGAAGGCCGCCACGGTGTCCGCGTCCAGATGCCGCTCGTGGCACTCGTCGAGCACGACCACGTCGACGCCCGCCAGCTCCTGGTCCCGCTGCAGGCGCTGCAGCAGCACACCGGTGGTGACCACCTCCACGCGCGCGTGCCGGCCCACGACCCGCTCGCCGCGCACGGTGTAGCCGACGCTCTCCCCGGTCTTCTCGCCCAGCAGCCACGCCATCCGCCGGGCCGCAGCCCGCGCCGCGATCCGTCGCGGCTCGGCCACGACCACCCGCCGGGCCGGCCCCTCGCCCAGCAGGCCGGACAGCGCCAGCGGCACCAGCGTCGTCTTGCCGGTGCCGGGCGGCGCCACCAGGACGGCCGTGCCGTGTCCCTCCAGGGCCTCGTCCAGGGCGGGCAGGGCGCCACGCACGGGCAGGTCGTCAAGGGCGTCGTAACGGATCACACCCCTAGTGTCGTACGGCCTCCGGAGCAGCCCTCACGCGCGCGTGTCCGACCGGTCCCCGTCCCGCTCGCACACGAAGATCGCCGTGCCCGGGACGAGGTTCCCGCGCAGCGGGGACCAGCCGCCCCACTCCGACGTGTTCCAGGCGGGCCACTCCGGCTCCACCAGGTCCACCAGGCGGAAGCCCGAAGCCACGATGTCCCGGACGCGGTCACCGATCGTCCTGTGGTGCTCGACGTACACCGCCCGCCCGTCCTCGTCCTGCTCGACGTACGGCGTGCGGTCGAAGTACGAGGCCGCCACCGACAGGCCCTCGGGGCCCGGCTCGTCCGGGAAGGCCCAGCGGATCGGGTGCGTCACGGAGAAGACGAAACGGCCGCCGGGACGCAGCACCCGGTGCACCTCCCGCAGCACCAGCCGCGGGTCCGCCACGAACGGCAGCGCCCCGTAGGCCGAGCACGCCAGGTCGAAGGAGGCGTCCGCGAAGGGGAGCGCGCCGGCGTCGGCGCACACCAGGGGAAACGATCCGCCGATGCGCAGCGCGTGCTGGAGCTGCCGGTGGGACAGGTCCAGGGCCACCGGACGGGCCCCCTGGGCGGCCAGCCAGCGGGCGCACTGGGCCGCGCCCGCGCCGAGCTCCAGGACGTCCTTGCCCTTCAGCTCCTCCGGCGCGCCGAGCAGCCCGGCCTCCACCTCGTCGAGGCCCTCGGGACCCCACACGAAGCGGTCGTCGCCGAGGAACGTGCCGTGTTCGACCTGGTACTCGTCCGCGTTCCGGTCCCACCAGCCCCGGTTGGCCCGGGAGCTTTCCGCGATGCCGGCGTCACGCCGGGTGGCTTCCGGTTCGAACGGTTCTGGCTCTTGGATGATGGGCTCCCTCGTCGTACTCTTCCGTGCAACCCCTCAGGGGCGTGTCACGGGAGAGATCCCCCAGGCCTGCGTGGCCTCGTGGGGCGATTCTTGTGCCGGGTATGCGGCGATCCGCCCCGGGTGTGCGCCTTCGCGCATTGACCCTGCCCGGCTGCCCCCGTATGCTACAAGTTGCGCTGCGGGCCTGCGCACCTCAGACGTAGCAGGCTGCGCTCGCATCTGTTGTATGTCCCCTCGGTTGTCGAGGCGTCACCACCAATCCGTGGTGGGGCGCTTCCTTGGCTGTCCGGCTTCTTCAGAGCGAAACGGGCTCCCGGCGTAAGCAGTGCCTACGACTTCAATGTCCGTACCGGAGCCCTTTCCCACATGACGAGCAGCACCGAGACCACCGCCACCACCCCGCAGGTAGCGGTCAACGACATCGGTAACGAGGAAGCTTTCCTCGCAGCGATCGACGAGACGATCAAGTACTTCAACGACGGCGACATCGTCGACGGCGTCATCGTGAAGGTCGACCGGGACGAGGTCCTGCTCGACATCGGTTACAAGACCGAAGGTGTCATCCCGAGCCGCGAGCTCTCGATCAAGCACGACGTCGACCCGAACGAGGTCGTCGCCGTCGGCGACGAGATCGAGGCCCTGGTCCTCCAGAAGGAGGACAAGGAAGGCCGCCTGATCCTCTCGAAGAAGCGCGCCCAGTACGAGCGTGCCTGGGGCACCATCGAGAAGATCAAGGAAGAGGACGGCATCGTCACCGGTACCGTCATCGAGGTCGTCAAGGGTGGTCTCATCCTCGACATCGGCCTCCGTGGCTTCCTCCCGGCCTCCCTGGTCGAGATGCGCCGTGTCCGCGACCTCCAGCCCTACGTGGGCAAGGAGCTCGAGGCCAAGATCATCGAGCTGGACAAGAACCGCAACAACGTGGTCCTGTCCCGCCGTGCCTGGCTGGAGCAGACCCAGTCCGAGGTCCGCCAGACCTTCCTCACCACCCTCCAGAAGGGTCAGGTCCGCTCTGGTGTGGTCTCCTCGATCGTCAACTTCGGTGCCTTCGTGGACCTGGGTGGCGTCGACGGTCTGGTCCACGTCTCCGAGCTGTCCTGGAAGCACATCGACCACCCGTCCGAGGTTGTCGAGGTCGGCCAGGAGGTCACCGTCGAGGTCCTCGACGTCGACATGGACCGCGAGCGCGTCTCCCTGTCGCTGAAGGCGACCCAGGAAGACCCGTGGCAGCAGTTCGCCCGCACCCACCAGATCGGCCAGGTCGTGCCCGGCAAGGTCACGAAGCTGGTTCCGTTCGGTGCGTTCGTCCGCGTCGACGAGGGCATCGAGGGTCTGGTCCACATCTCCGAGCTGGCCGAGCGCCACGTGGAGATCCCGGAGCAGGTCGTCCAGGTCAACGACGAGATCTTCGTCAAGGTCATCGACATCGACCTCGAGCGTCGTCGCATCAGCCTCTCGCTGAAGCAGGCCAACGAGTCCTTCGGTGCCGACCCGGCCTCGGTCGAGTTCGACCCGACCCTGTACGGCATGGCCGCGTCCTACGACGACCAGGGCAACTACATCTACCCCGAGGGCTTCGACCCCGAGACCAACGACTGGCTCGAGGGTTACGAGAAGCAGCGCGAGGAGTGGGAGCGCCAGTACGCCGAGGCGCAGCAGCGCTTCGAGCAGCACCAGCAGCAGGTCATCAAGTCCCGCGAGGCGGACGCCGCCGCTGCCGCCGAGGGTGGCGAGGCCGCGGCTCCGGCCGCGACCGGCGGTTCGTACTCCTCCGAGGGCGCGGACACCTCTGGTGCCCTGGCCTCGGACGAGGCGCTGGCTGCCCTGCGCGAGAAGCTCGCCGGCGGCCAGAGCTGATCACTGGGCGATAGCCCACTGAGCAGCGGCTCTTGAACTGAGGGCCCGCACCCCCCGGGGGGGGGGGCGCGCGGGGGGGCGCGGGGGGCCACGGCGGAGTTCGGTGCCGGGTCGG